>DATCYD010000187.1:0-16025 GCA_036570465.1 Anseongella sp. | reverse complement strand
TTCACCTGGCAGGATATTCGTGATGACCGCGTTTACACTTATTTCGACCTTCAGGAAAAGGGTTCGGTCACGTATCATGTCTTGCTGAATGCCGCTTATCCAGGAAAATATTACCAGGCCCCTGTTTATTGCGAAGCCATGTACGATGCGGGCATCAACGCCAGGACCTCTGGAAGATGGGTGGAAGTGGTGAATCCGGCTGGCGGGGAATGAGGCCTGTCCGGAAAGAATGGATATGGAGCGGAGGGGTTTATTTGGCAGGGCTCCTCTTTTTCTGGTTTTCCCTGCCTGAGCCTTTGTTCCGTGAGCCTACTTCGTATCTGATCGAAAGCAGGGAAGGAGCGTTGCTGGGGGCGAGGGTTGCCGCTGACGGGCAATGGCGGTTTCCGGCGGGTCCGGCCATCCCTGAAAAGTTCACCCAGGCCTTGATAACCTTTGAAGACAAACGGTTTTACAGTCATCCGGGCATCGATCCACTAGCAATGGCCAGGGCACTCCGGCAAAATCTGCTGGCCGGCGGCGTTGTCAGCGGAGGCAGTACCATCAGCATGCAAGTGATTCGCCTGGCGCGGAAAAAACCCCGTACGCTATATCAAAAATGCATTGAATTGGTGCTCGCGCTTCGGCTGGAATTGCAATATAGCAAAGAAGAAATTCTTGCTATATATGCCCGGAATGCACCCTTTGGCGGGAATGTGGTAGGGTTGGAGGCCGCTTCCTGGCGCTATTTCGGTCGTCCGCCCGCCCGGTTGTCCTGGGGAGAGGCAACAGCCCTGGCTGTTCTTCCCAATAGTCCTTCCCTGGTTTATCCCGGAAAGAACAGCCGTATCCTGGAGGCTAAACGGAATCGTTTGCTGGACGACATGATGGCTGAAGGGATGATTGACACCCTGACCAGCCGCCTTGCCAAGCTGGAACCATTGCCGGGGAGTCCGCTCGATCTTCCCAGGAGGGCCCCGCATTTGCTGGCTCGCTTTTACAAGGAACAGCAGAAAGCACCCAAAGGATTAAAAGACGGGGCGGAAGCAGGTAAAGGAAAAACCAGTACCAGAGCCCGGACCACCATCAACGCATCTCTTCAGGATCGGGTAACCGGCCTGGTGGCGCAGCATCATCAGCGGTTAAAAGCCGGAGGTATCAATAACGCCGCCGCCCTGGTGCTTGAGGTGAACAGCGGAAATGTGCTGGCTTATGTCGGAAATGTGTTTGCGCCGGAAGACCCTGAAATAGAGTCGTATGTAGATGTGATCCCTGCCCCCAGAAGCCCTGGCAGCACCCTCAAGCCCCTGTTATACGCAGCCATGCTTTCCGAAGGAATGCTGCTTCCCAATACCCTGGTGGCCGATATTCCAACCCGGATTGCAGGTTTTACTCCTCAGAATTTTGATCTGGAATACAGTGGTGCGGTACCTGCCGCCCGCGCGCTTTCCCGTTCCCTGAATATTCCGGCGGTAAAAATGCTTCAGGAATACCGTTATGAACGATTTCATTCGTTGCTCCGGAAAATGGGCATGACTACCCTGAACCGGCCTGCGGGCCACTACGGATTGTCGCTGATCCTGGGAGGAGGAGAGGTGAGCATGTGGGACCTGGCCGGGATCTATGCCAGCCTGGCCAGGGTGCTGAACCATCAATACGATTATAGCGGCCGTTATAATCCCCTGGATTATCATCCTCCACGCTATCTGGCCGGCGCATGGACAGACGATGAAGATCTTCCTGGAAGCGGGAATCATGGGGAGGCCGGAGATTTGAGGGAAGCCGTTAACTCTGCCGGTGCTGCTGCGCTGGAAAAACCCAGGCTTTCCAGCCGGGGATTGCTGGATGCGGCGGGTATTTGGTTTGCATTTCGCGCCATGGAAGAAGTGGTGCGTCCGGGCGAAGAGATGCTCTGGAAACAGTTTACCTCCACCCAGCAGGTTGCCTGGAAAACCGGCACCAGTTTTGGTTTCCGTGATGGTTGGGCCATTGGGCTGACACCCCGTTATGTCGTGGCGGTATGGGCCGGAAATGCCGATGGGGAGGGCAGGGCCGGGCTAACTGGTATTACAGCAGCCGCTCCATTGTTGTTCGATATTTTCAGAGGACTGCCGGCCACCGATTGGTTCCAGGTCCCATACGATAAAATGGCCCGCATTCCGGTTTGCCCCCAAAGCGGGTACCGGGCTTCTGTTCATTGCCCGGAAGTTGATAGCCTGTATGTTCCGATGGAAGGGCTGCGTACCGGGGCATGCCCTTATCACCGGCTGGTGCACCTGGATGCCACCCGGCAATACCGGGTTACTGAAGCGTGCCGGCTTCCAACGGAAATGGTACATGCCTCCTGGTTTGTATTGCCGCCTGCCATGGAATGGTATTACAAGGCCAGGAATCAGGATTATCGTCCTTTGCCTCCCTATTTGAAGGGCTGCGCTCCTCACGCCGGCAACGGCGGTGGTATGGCTTTTATCTATCCCTCCCCGGGCGCCCGCATCTATATACCGGTGGAGCTGGGTGGAGATCGTGGAGAAACGGTATTCAGCGTGGCACATCGCCGTCCTGGCGCCACCATTTACTGGCATCTGGACGGAGAATATCTTGGAAGTACCTCGGGACCCCATGAAATGGCGCTGACCCCAACGGCGGGAACCCATACCGTAACCCTGGTTGATGAGGAAGGAGAACGGCTGATCAACCATTTTGAAATATTGGAAAAGGAATAATCAGGATATGTTTGACAAGATACCCGATTTTTTTAATTTGCGGAATAGTACGAAGACGTACTGACTTAATCCAATTTCGATGAACAACAAGCGTAGAGAATTTTTGAAATGGAGCGGGCTCGCAGGCGCAGGCCTGGTAGGGGCGGGGCTTCCCGAATTAGGACTGGCCGGAACCAGGCAAAACACGTCCGGAAGCGGGAATGCCGGATCACTTCAGGAACAAATTGCCCGGAGTAAAAGGCAGCAGCGTTTCAATATGAGTGGTTACGCCGCTCCTAAATTAGAAACTGTACGGATCGGATTTATTGGTCTGGGCCAGCGAGGCCCCGGAGCTGTTAACAGGATGAGTCATATCCAGGGAGTAGAGATCAAAGCGCTGTGTGATATTCGTCCTGATCGCGTCGAAAAAATAAAGAAGTCCCTGGAAGGCAGCGATCATCGGCCGGATACCTATTCGGGTAGCACCTTTGCCTGGAAGGAGGTATGCGAACGGGATGATATTGACCTGATCTATATTTGTACGCCATGGGACTGGCACGTACCCATGGCGGTATATGCCATGGAAAACGATAAGCATGCCGTTAGCGAAGTACCCATTGCCACCACGCTGGAAGATTGCTGGCAGCTGGTGGAAACATCTGAAAAGACCCGCAAGCATTGCATGATGCTGGAGAACTGCTGTTATGATTTCTTTGAATTGCTGACACTGAACATGGCCCGCCAGGGATATTTCGGTGAAATTATCCATGGAGAGGGTGCCTATCTCCATAATCTGCTCGGGTTAAACTTCAATAAGGAAGGCTATTACAATATGTGGCGGCTCAAGGAAAACTTCCGGGACGGCAATCTGTATCCTACCCATGGCCTGGGGCCGGTATGTCAGGTGATGAATATCAATCGCGGCGATCAGATGGACTACCTGGTATCGCTCTCAAGCGCAGATTTTCATATGGCGGCTAAGGCCCGGGAACTGGCTCAGGAAGATGATTTCTTTGCCAGTTATGCAAACAAGCGCTTCAGGGGGAATATCAATACGACTTCGGTCCGGACAAAGAACGGGCGCAGCATCATGATCCAGCACGACGTGAGTTCGCCCCGGCCGTATTCCAGGATCCATCTGGTGAGCGGAACCAAAGGGATTGCCCGGAAATGGCCGGATCCTGCCAAAATAGCAAATGGGCACAGCTGGGTTTCGGAAGAAGAATTTAAGAAACTGGAAGAACAATATACACCGGAAATTGTAACCAGGATCGGAGAAATGGCTAAAAAGGTAGGCGGACACGGTGGCATGGACTTTATGATGGACTGGCGGTTGATTGACTGCCTGCGGAATGGTTTGCCGCTCGATCAGGATGTATATGACGGGGCGCTCTGGAGTGCCATTGCCCCGCTGAGCGAATGGTCAGTGGCCAATCGTTCTACCTCCATTGATGTACCTGATTTTACCGCAGGATCCTGGAAAACCAACAAACCGGTATCCCTGTCTCTTGAAGGGGGAGGCACTACCGGTGTAAAAGCCTAATCATGCGCATAACTTCGCTGATGGTTTGGGTGCTGACACTATGTGCAGCGGCATTTTTGTTTTCGGGGACCTTGCCATGGCCTTCCAAGACAAGGTTACCCACCGGTCTGCACCATCCGGTTGTAACCGATACCACCCCTCAGGAGCTGCATGAGGAGGCCATCCTGGCCGATGGACATAATGATGTTCTTTCCAATGCCCTGATGCGGGGGCTTCGCCTGGAAGATGATCTGCGTGGCAGAACGCACTCTGACCTGGACCGCTTTGCCCTGGGAGGCGTGGATGTGCAGGTGTTTTCGGTCTTTTGTGGTGATAAATACACCAACGAAGGTGGTTTTAGTGTTGCTAATGCGCAAATTGACGTTCTGGAAGAGACGATAGCACGAAATAGCAATCGCATGCAGCTGGTTACCGGTTACGCAGAACTTCAGCGGGTCGTGGAACAGAAAAAGCTGGCGGCGATCATTGGAGTTGAAGGGGGACACATGATCGAAGAAAACCTGGCTTGCCTGGATAGTCTGTACGCACGGGGAGCGCGTTACCTGACCCTCACCTGGAACAACAGCATTTCGTGGGCAAGTTCCGCACAGGATGAGGTGCTTCATCCGGCCAGATTGCCAAACGGAAAAGGACTTAACGAATTTGGCCGCAGTGTGATCAGACGCATGAATGAACTGGGGATGATGGTGGACTTGTCGCATACCGGCGATTCCACTTTCTGGGATGCCATGGAAGTAGTCACCAAGCCGGTCATCCTCTCTCATAGCTCTGTATATGCGATCTGCCCCCATTACAGAAACCTGAAAGACGAACAAATCAAGGCTGTTGCCGATAATGACGGGGTAATTTGTGTCAACTTTTATTCGGCATACTTAGACCCGAATTATCAGCGAAAGGTAAAAGCGCTGGCAGAGAAATATCCCGTTGAAGCCGATTCGCTGGGCCGGACCCTTGCTTCCGCCCTGGCCATTGGCAACCGTCTGTTGCAAAGCCACCCGGAAGAAGCTAAAGCATTGCGTCCGCCGCTATCGATCTTGATCGATCATATTGATTACCTGGTTCGCCTGGCCGGCGTGGATCATGTGGGATTGGGCTCAGATTTTGATGGTGTCGGTTCTCTTCCAAAAGAGCTGGACGATGTTTCGGGGTATCCGGCGATTACCATGGCACTGAAAGAAAGGGGCTATCCGGACGAGGCGGTCCGCAAGATTCTTGGAGAAAATTTTCTCCGCGTTTTCAAAGCCAACGCTCGTTGAGAGCAGGCGCTACCGAAATAAGTTTCTGAACAGGGAAAACCCTGAAGGGCGTTCCAATAACTTACAGGTAAGAGAAATCATTTGTTTTTGTTGTTCCAGGTGACCTTCCTGAGCTTCGATATTGATATAAGGGATTTTTTGCTGTTCGGCATACACCGATAACGAACCATCGTCAGTGGGCCTTTTGCTTTGCAGGACAACATTGATCCCCCTTTTTTTATAAAACCTGTAGAATCTTCCCTTGGTTACCACGATGAAATCGTCGGCATCCATACCCGGTTCAATATGTACTTTTCGCGCATCTTTGTCATAGATTGCCCCAGGCAGATATGACTTGGCAGAGAAATTATTCTCCGTGTTGTTATGCAAGGTGACAATGCAAGATACTGAATCAATCAGGTACATTTTCAGGACACTGTCGGCAAAATCCCGCAGATCTTTTTCAACGGCGACTGCTGTTACACTGTAACGCTTCAGGGTGGCTTTTCGTCCTTTAGGGGTAAACATTCGGTTGGGGTCGAACTGGTATTCCCGCCCGCCCGAATGAAACGTAATCAGACGTTCCCCGCTGTGTTTCAGCTCCACAAGTCGCCCCCCGTTTTCTTTCATCACTTCCAGGGCTGCTGTTACCGAGGTATTCTCGTCATCGTGCAGGTTCAGAAAATGAACAGGAGCGCCTTCTTCACGGTGAGTCACAAGCAGGACGGTAGCATCTCCGATCTGCATCGAGCAGGTTTGCTGTCCCGCGGCGGGCAAAATCAATACATTTGTCAGCAGAAGCAATGTAAATATAGCTCGCATACCTCAGAAGTTGGGTTTCAACACATATTTCTCATAGAAGCGTACCACGTGCGTGACTGCTTCATCGGCGGTATCTACCAGGCGGAACAAATTCAGGTCTTCGGCCGATATATTGTTCTCCCGTTCCAGCACCTCGCTGCGGATCCAGTCAATCAGGCCACCCCAGAATGATTTTCCCACCAGGATAATAGGGAACTCAGCAATCTTACTCGTTTGGATCAGGGTAATGGCCTCGAATAATTCATCCATGGTACCAAAACCACCCGGCAGGACGATAAACCCTTGTGAATACTTGACAAACATCACTTTTCGGACAAAGAAATAATCAAAGTTCATCAACTTGTCCTTATCGATATAGGGGTTGGCGTCCTGTTCGTGAGGCAGGTCAATGTTAAGTCCCACTGATTTTCCGCCGCTGGCCTGAGCTCCTTTATTGGCTGCTTCCATGATGCCGGGTCCGCCACCGCTAATGATCCCGAAACCACGCCGGGTCAATTCGCTGGCAATCTCGGTAGCCACTTCATAATAGGGGTGTCCCGGTTGTGTACGTGCCGATCCGAAAATGGAAACACAAGGTCCTATTCGCGCCATTTTTTCAAACCCGTTCACAAACTCAGACATCATCTTGAAAATCTGCCAGGAGTCGTTGACTTTGATGTTCTGCCAATCCTTTTGCCCTTTGAAGGCATTTCGTATTTTTTCTTCACTGTTCATGACGCTTGCGCATTTGGAATACGTTCTCCCGCCGGTTTGGAGATTGACAGCAATCCCAGGTATGTCAGCATCCCGTTCAGCAGGATCAGTTCATTGCCAATCTCATACCCGTTCAGCCATTCTCCCGAATTTCTGTGCAGGAAAAAACATAATAAAGGCGCAAAGATACAGATCGCCGGGACAAACTTATCAATGACCTTTCGTTTTGCAAAGATGCCGAAGGCAAACAGTCCCAAAAGCGGCCCGTAGGTATAACCAGCCAGGATCAGGACGGTATTGATGATAGCGTCGTCATTCAGCGCCCGGAAGACAAGGATCACCAGTAACAACACCACGGCAAAGGCCAGGTGTATCCGCTTTCGGATCCTGATCTTCTGCGCAGTGGTATAATCCGTCCTTGCTTGCATGTTCATGAAATCAATATAAAAGGACGTGGTTAACGTAGTTAACACAGAGTCAGCGCTGGAAAAGGTTGCCGCCGTCAGGCCTACAATAAATATCAGCCCGGCGAAAATACCCAGATGTTCCAGTGCCAGGGTGGGAAAGAGGTTATCGCTGGTTTCAGGAATTGCGATCCCCATCTTGTTGGCATATACGTACAGAAGCACACCCAGGCACAAGAAAAATAAATTCACAATGAACATCACCAGGCTATAGGTATAAATATTCTTTTGCGCATCCCAGAGGCGTTTGCAACTCAGGCTTTTTTGCATCATATTCTGATCCAGCCCGGTCATAGCCACGGCAATGAATACCCCGGCCAGAAATTGTTTGAAAAAGAAGGAGGTGGGTTTGGGGTCCCAGAAAAAAGTTTTCGAGTATGTACTATCCGCCACGGTGCCAATCAGGTCGAAAAAACCAAGATTCAGTTCCTGGCTGATAGCCACAATTGACAGTACCACGGCCAGCAGCAGAAAACCCGACTGCAAGGTATCGGTCCAGACAAGGGTTTTGATCCCACCCTTATAGGTGTAAGCAAGCATCAGGGCAATGATAATGGTCACCGCCAGCCAAAACGGTACACCCAGCGCATCAAATACAAACAACTGAATGACACTGGCGGTCAGATAAAGCCGGGCAGCCGCTCCCAGGGTCCGGGACAACAAAAAGAAGAAAGCTCCGGTTTTCTGAGACCAGGCGCCGAAACGGGACTGCAAATAACTGTAAATTGAAGTCAGGTTCATCTTGTAATATAGCGGAAGCAAGACCGCCCCAATGATGAAATAGCCGAACACATAACCCATCACCAATTGCAGGTAGGAAAACTGAGCCGTCCCCACAGCCCCGGGCACCGAAATATAAGTCACCCCGGAGAGAGAATCAGCCAGCATCCCGAATGCTACCGCAATCCAGGGAGAAGCCTTGTTTCCCAAAAAATATGCATCGTTGTCTGCGTTTCTGCCGGTTATCCAGGCAATGAGCAGCAAAAGTCCAAAATAGGCGACAATACAAGTGATGATAAAAAATGGCGACATCCAGGTTGATTTAGCTGTTAAGATGAAAATAATTTCACGAAAATAAAAATCAAAACGTTTCTTTGCGTTAATATGAATTTTTCATCTAAACTGCTGGAAGATGCGGTAGGGGAGTTCTCCCGTCTGCCCGGAATCGGAGAAAAAACGGCCCTGCGCATGGTCCTTTTCCTGTTGAACCGAGAGGAACACGACATTGAAAGATTTTGTGGAACCCTGCTGAAACTTCGGAAAGAAGTCAATTTCTGCAAAGAATGCGGAAATATCTCGGATGCGCCTCTTTGCAGTATTTGTACTTCTGCGAAACGAGACCGGAGCCTCATTTGTGTGGTAGAAGACAGTCGCGATGTGATGGCCATCGAAAACACTCAACAATACAACGGGCTTTACCATGTGCTGGGCGGCCTGATCTCCCCCATGGACGGAGTCGGTCCTTCCGACCTGAACATCCCGCCGTTGGTAGAACGGGCGGCAAACGGCGTTACGGCTGAGATCATTCTTGCCCTCAATGCCACCATGGAAGGAGACACCACCATTTTTTATCTGGCCCGTAAACTCAGGGAAACTTCCGTCCGCCTTTCAGCCATTGCCCGCGGGATCGCTTTTGGCGGCGAGATCGAATACGCCGACGAGATCACCCTCGGACGCTCTATCATGACGCGGGTGCCGTATCAGGGGTAGCATTGCTTCGGCTTATACGATATTTCATGGGGAACTTAACACCAGGTCTGTTTGGATAGAAATCGTTTTTTCGTGTACATTTGAAGGATGGATCTGAAAGGGAAAACCGTTGTAATCACCGGAGCATCTTCGGGGATCGGGAAGGCTTGCGCCAAACGATTTGCAGGGGAAGGGGCCAACCTGGTGCTGGGGGCGCGGCAGTATGTCGTGCTCTGCGGCATTACAGCTGAGTTGGAAATGGAATTTGGCATTCGGGCGGTGGCAGTGCAGGTGGATGTGTCGAAAGAAGATGATTGCCGCGCGCTGATGGAGCAGGCCCAAACTAGTTTTGGAGGTATTGATGTGCTGGTGAATAATGCGGGCATTAGCATGCGGGCCCTTTTTCAGGATCTTGACCTGGGTGTTTTACGCCGGGTGATGGATGTTAATTTCTGGGGAACGGTGTATTGCACAAAGTATGCCCTGCCGGCGATCCTGAAAAGCGGTGGTTCCATCGTCGGGGTTTCTTCCATTGCAGGCTACAAAGGCTTGCCGGGACGTACCGGTTATTCGGCTTCCAAGTTTGCCATGCAAGGTTTTATGGAGTCGCTCCGGATTGAAACGTTGAAACAAGGAGTGCATGTGATGGTAGCTTGTCCGGGTTTTACCGCATCCAATATTCGCAGTACAGCGCTGGTAGCAGACGGTTCGCTTCAAGGCAGTTCCTCCATGGAAGAAGGCCGCATGATGACGGCTGAAGAGGTGGCCGGTTTGATTGTCCGGGGGGTAAGGCAGCGCCGCCGCGACCTGATCATCACCGGACAGGGTCGGCTGACTGTTTTTATGAGCCGCTTTTTTCCGGGACTTACAGACCGCCTGGTATATAAACATTTCACAAAGGAAAAAGACCCGTTGATCACATGATTATGCTTAAAGCCAGTTCTATCCGAAAATCATACGGAGACCTTCTCATATTAAAAGGTATTGACCTGGAAGTGCAAAAGGGAGAAGTTATTTCAGTAACCGGTGCATCCGGCGCAGGAAAGAGTACGCTTCTGCATATTGTGGGCACCCTGGACAAGCCTGATGCAGGCACGGTAAACATTAACGGAATGGATGTCAGCCGCATGAGCGAAAAAAAACTCAGCGCATTCCGTAACCAGCATATCGGATTTGTTTTTCAGTTTCATCATTTGCTGCCGGAATTTACTGCCCTGGAGAATGTGTGCATGCCTGCCTTGATCGCGGGGCAATCCATGACCGATGCTGAAAAACACGGCCTGCGGCTCCTGGCCATGCTTGGTCTGGATGGGCGCACTGAACACAAGCCTTCCGAATTGTCGGGCGGGGAACAGCAACGGGTTGCGGTTGCCCGGGCGCTGGTAAACAACCCGGCGCTGGTGCTGACGGACGAACCTTCGGGAAACCTGGATTCAAAAAACTCAGGAGAATTGCATCAGCTTTTCTTTGATCTTCGCGACGAACTGGGTCAGACCTTTGTCATAGTTACCCACAATGCGGAACTGGCCGGTATGGCTGATCGCCAGTTGCTGATGGCTGACGGGAATATCGTTTCCGGATCAGGGCAATGACCACATATTCAGAATATCGACCATCGTATTTGGTCAGATAAAGCTTCCTGTATTAGCCTGTCATTAACCTGGCTGCACTTCTCCGGCCGGGGTTACCTCCAGACCTCGTAAATCTACCGGAACAACCCTTGAAATACCTTGCTCTACCATGGTGACCCCATAGATAACATCGGTACTGGCAATGGTGCGCTTGTTGTGGGTTACAACAATGAACTGCGAATCGTTTGAGAATTCACGAATGATGTTGTTGAATTTGTCGATGTTGGTGTCGTCCAGGGGCGCATCCACTTCATCGAAGATACAAAAGGGGGCGGGTTTCAGGAGGTAAAGGGAGAACAGAATGGCGGTGGCCGTCAGGGTTTTTTCTCCGCCGGAAAGCTGATTGATGGAAAGCGGTTTTTTTCCCTTTGGACGGGCAACGATCTCAATTTCAGATTCCAGAGGTTCATCTGGTTTGACCAGGAAAAGATCGCAGGAATCTTCCTGGTTAAACAAGGAACGAAATACTTGTTGGAAGTTGTGTTTGATCTGAGCAAAGGCTTCCAGAAACTGATTTCGTGCTGTTTCGTCAATTTCTCCGATGGTGTTCAGCAAAGCAACCTTGGCTTCAACCAGGTCATTTTTTTCTTTGGAAATGAATTGGAAACGCTCATTCATTTCGTCAAATGCCTCCATGGCCATCGGATTAATAGCTCCGAAATTGTCCAGCTGATGTTTCAATTTTTCGGAGCTGGCCTGAAGCTCATTCTCATCGCCTTCCGGGGTGTTTTCCTGTTCCAGAAGTTCTTCGATATCGACGTTAAAGCTTACTGACAATCGTTCCTTCAGAGAATTGAGATCAATCTTAAGCTGGGTTTTCTTGTCTTTTAGCTCGGTGGAGAGGTAACCGGATTGTTCCTTTTGCCGCCGCAGCTGCGTGAGTTCTTCTTCCAGTTTGCCAATGATTCCCTTGCCGGCATAGTAGTCCTCTTCTGCTTCGCGCAGGCCGTTCTCCATTTCTTCCTTCTGTTTGTACATCGCCTGAAGGTCTTCATCGGCTCCATCATCCTGCTGCAGCAGTTTACCGATTTCCTGACGCGTGATATCCAGCTCGGTGATATTCTTTTCGATCCGGCTCTGGTAACGTTCCAGGTCAGCTTGTTGGTAGTCGAGGTCTTTGAGAATGCCGTCCAGCTTGTTCTTTTGCTGGTGAAACTGGATGTTCTGCTGGTTGAACTGTGATGAAACGCCGTTGACATCTTCGCTCAGCTGGCGGTGGGTCTCAGCAGCGCGCTCCTGGTGGCTGGCTGCCTGTAGCTTTTCTTCTTCCAGGGTTTCCAGCTTAGGCACCAGGACGGTTAGGGATTCCCTGTATTGGGCCAGTTTCTGCTCTATATCTTCTTTGCGAAGGGTGCTGTTACCAATGAATTCCCGATGCTGGCTTTCCCTGGTTTGCAAGGTAAGCAGCTCTCCCGAAAGGCGGTTGTGTACCGCGCGCATTGAAGAAATCTCTGCGGTTTTGGTACTTCCTTTAAGCCGGTTATATGTCTGTTGGAGCTCTTCTGTGTTTGTTGCAAGCTCTTCCAGCTCGCGGTCCAGTTTTTTGATCTCCTTTTGTAAAACGTCCAGGTTCCGGGCCCGGCCAATGCGCTTACCCTCGAACAATCCCACAAAGCCTCCTGAAATGCTGTAACGTCCCTTTGCATATTTTCCTGATTCGCCCAGCAGAATGGCTTCTCTCCCGGTGGAACCCATGGTTTCTTCTTCCCGGTTTTTGGGAACCAGAAAAACCCGGTGCAGCAGGTAATGGCATAATGCCTTGTATTTTTCCTCACATTCAATGATCCCGAGAGCTGGGATCAGGTTCTCCTGTTTTTCCTGTGGCGATAGATTGTAATCCTTAAATGCCTCTAGAACAAAGAAATTGGCCCTTCCTTTGGAAGCATCACTCAATAGAGAGATGGCCTGCATGGCCTCGCGGAAGGTCTCCACCACATAGTAATTCATGAAGGGTTCCAGGTAATTCTCAACGGCGATGCGATAATCTTCGCGGCAAAAAAGTATATCAGAAAACAGGGGTGCTTTTTTTGCCCAACCAGCGTTTTTACGAAGAAACCGGATGGATTCCGGATAGCCTTCCAGGTTATCTACCAGACTTTTGGTGAGGTGATATTCATTTTGCTTTGCATCGCGCAAGCGGCCTGAAACTGCAGTTTTCCCGCGTGTTTCCCTGAGCGACTCTTCGGTTTCAGCCAGGCTTTTAGTCAGGTTTTCTTCAAAAAGTTCGGCCTGCTGCAGCAGCTCTTCCTGCTCGCGAACCTGCTTTTCAAGACTGGCAATGGAGCTGGCAAAACCTTCCAGTTCGTGTTCCTTTTCATGGGCGTCACTGGTATTACGCTGCAATTCCTGCTCCAGCGTTTGTACCTGGATCTTCAGGATATCTTTTTCCTTTTCAGCCTGATAGGTCTCTTCCCGGATGCGCCTGGATTCGGATTCAGCTTCGTCCAGGACAGATTTGCCTTGCCGCTGTTCTTTTTGAAGAGCTTCCAGGCGCTCTTTCAGGACGCTGAGCCCGGTCTCCAGCTTTGTGAGGATTTCGGTCTCAGTTTTTTTAGCGGTTTCCAACCGGGTGATGTTTTCCCGGCTTCGCTCCAACCAGAGTTTATCGTTGGAAAGTTCCGCTTGCAACCGCGATTCCTTTTCCTGCCGGAATTTCAGCTGCTCATTTTTCAGTTTTTTCTCACTTTCATATTGCCGGATGGAAGCAATATATTCATTGGTAGCCTTTTGCTGCACAGAAAGATTCTTTTCTTTTTGCAGGTTCAATCGCTTCTCTTCCTGCATGCTGGCTTCAATCTGCTGGCCGGAAGCCTGAAGGCGAAGCAACTCGTCATGCTGCATTTCTTCCTGTTTTTGCAGTTCGTCAAGTGATTTTCGGAAGCCCTGGATACGAAACGAAGCAAGGGTAAGGCTGACCTCTTTGTATTGGTCTTTTAACCGGTAATACCGCTGTGTTTTTTTTGCCTGGTTTTCAAGGGTCTTGAGGTTCTTTTCGATCTCAAAAAGCAAATCTTCTACACGAGACAAGTCTGATTCTGTATCTCTTAACTTATTAAGTGTTTGTTTCTTACGGATTTTATATTTAGAAATGCCTGAAGCCTCTTCAAAAAGCGTCCGGCGGGAGTTGTCTTTATTGTTCAGGATCTCTTCAATCATCTTTAATTCAATGATTGAATAGGAATCTGCGCCGATCCCGGTATCAAGAAAAAGATCGGTAATGTCTTTCAGGCGGCATTGCACATCGTTGAGCCGGTATTCGCTGTCGCCCGTGCGATAGAGCTTCCGGGTAACGGTCACCTGACTGAACTCGGTGGGCAGGATATTGCGTGTGTTGTCAAAGCTGAGGGATACCTCGGCCAGGTTGCCGGGCTTGCGGGAAGAAGTGCCATTAAAAATGACGTTTTCCATCTTTTCAGAACGGAGCATCCGGGTGCTTTGTTCTCCCAACACCCAGCGGATGGCATCCACTACGTTCGATTTTCCGCAACCATTGGGGCCTACGATGGAAGTCACTCCTTCATCAAAGTGAATGATCACTTTGTCTCCAAAACTTTTGAATCCCTTGATTTCCAGCGATGTCAGCTTCATATACGCATCAAACAAGTACAAATGACCGGGCCATTTCAGCACAGGATTTGGTACTTAGAAAGGGGATAAATATCTTTACTAAATTAATCTTATACAAATCCATTTATCAACAAGCCGGACGCATGGACCTAGAAAATATCATTCCACTTATAATTATCGCTGTGGCGTACCTGTTCAAGGCGTTTGGGGACGCCAAAAAAAAGGATGCCCGGAAAAAACCGCGTCCTCCTGTCCACAAACCGGCGCCTTTGCCACAGAGCCGCAAGGAAGGTCCTTCTCCGTCGCGTGTTCCTGAACCGGGTCCTGCAGCGTATCCCGGGCCATCCACAACGGAGCAGCAACCCTCTCGTCCACTTGTGCCAAAAGACTGGTGGGAAGCGGATTATCCACCGGTAAGCGAGCAACCGGAAGCGATCCGGCCGGTTGTCAGAGAGGATTTTGCTCAACAGAGGATATCTAATGAAGCACGCCGGCAGCGGGAAGCCCAACAAAGGAAACAGCAGGAAACAGTCATGCTGCAAAAGGAGGAACCTGTCGTCACTTATCTGGAAGAGGATGAACCCTTTGATCTTCGCGACGCGGTAATTAAATCAGTGATCCTGGAGAGGAAGGAGTTTTAGGGGATGAGAAGAGCCGGAAAGATGGCGCTGATATTGCGATCATTGTGGGCGGTAACCCTGCTCATGGCACAGGCCTGCGAACAGGGAAACGATTTGCAGCCATTGGAACCCGAGTATCCTTATCCTGAAGTATATGTACCCCTGGCAGACCAGGATGTCCTTGCCCGCAACCGGCAGGGCACAGCAGTTGTGAACGGAGGTTACGGTGCTTCTATGGAGGCAGTTCCAGGGGAAGAAGGAGCTTTTTACATGCTAACCAACCGTGGTCCGGTGGCCGGTGGAACAGGTGCCGGTGAAAAGGTATTCATTGCCAAGCGTTTCAATCCACATATCGCAAAATTTAAACTGGCCGGCGACTCCATGCGCCTGGTCCGGAAAATTACCCTGACGATGGCTACCGGGGAGGCCAACGGGATTCCCAATCCGCAGGTCGAAAACATGCCAGGTGCGGGAACAACTGGTGAGATTGCCCTGGATACGCTCGGGCGGATCATTGAGCCCAGTCCAAATGGCATCGATCCGGGAGGGCTTGCTGTTGCACCGGACGGAAGTTTCTGGGTCAGCGAAGAATACGGCCCCAGCCTGATCCACTTTTCATCCGGCGGCCAGTTACAGGAAAAACTGACCCCTTTTGAAGCCGACCCGGAAAAGACAGCATTGCCCGCCGTGTTTACCCGTCGCCGCCCCCATGGGGGAATGTCAGGACTAACCATGATGCCTGATGGTAAAACCCTTGCGGGTATCATGGAATCTCCGCTGAACAACCCTGACGCTGGTGTGGGGACGGCCTCACGGAATGTACGCTTATTACTGCTTGACCCCGAAACAGGGGAGAATGCACAATATATTTATCGCCTCCTGGGAACACAAACCGTCGTTTGTGAGATTCAGGCACTTGATAGTACGTCATTTCTGGTCCTGGAACGGGATGCAGGTTTTCCAGGTGGCACATCCGCTCCGGGTTTGTACAAGCATATTTACAAGATTGATATCTCCGGAGCCACCGATATTTCCGACGCGGAGAACAGGTTAACAGGAAAGCTTATTAATGGAAAAACC
>DATCYD010000186.1:0-16646 GCA_036570465.1 Anseongella sp. | reverse complement strand
CAAAAAAAGCCCCTGTGTAAATACACGGGGGCTTTGTAGGTTTTGGCGCCGACCTACTCTCACGCCTGTTACGGCAATACCATCGGCTCTGGCGGGCTTAACTGCTCTGTTCGGTATGGGAAGAGGTGATCACCGCCGATATAGGCACCAGTAAATCGTTATGACATATACGGGAAGAAAACAGGAGGGAGGGTCTGAGAAGGCAACGGATTATCTGCTGGAAAGCTATGGGGCTATTAGTACCGCTCGGCTTTGGTGTTGCCACCTTTAGACCTACGGCCTATCGACCCCGTCATCTACGGGGGCCCTCGTAAGGAACACTCATCTTGTGGCCGGTTTCGCACTTAGATGCTTTCAGCGCTTATCCAAACCCGACATAGCTACCCAGCGGTACGCCTGGCGGCATAACTGGTTCACCAGCGGTCGGTCCAGCCCGGTCCTCTCGTACTAAGGCCAGCCCCACTCAATGTTCCCACGCCCACAACAGATAGGGACCGAACTGTCTCGCGACGTTCTGAACCCAGCTCGCGTGCCACTTTAATGGGCGAACAGCCCAACCCTTGGGACCTTCTCCAGCCCAAGGATGTGACGAGCCGACATCGAGGTGCCAAACCTCCCCGTCGATATGAGCTCTTGGGGGAGATCAGCCTGTTATCCCCAGAGTACCTTTTATCCTTTGAGCGATGGCCCTTCCATTCAGAACCACCGGATCACTATATCCGTCTTTCGACCCTGTTCGACTTGTCGGTCTCACAGTCAAGCTCCCTTTTGCTATTGCACTCCACGCACGGTTACCAACCGTGCTGAGGGAACCTTTGAAAGCCTCCGTTACTTTTTTGGAGGCGACCACCCCAGTCAAACTACCCACCACGCACTCTCCCCGGATTCCGGGTTAGACACCAGCTACAGAAAGGGTGGTATTTCAACGGTGACTCCACCATCCCTGGCGAGACAGCTTCATCGTCTCCCACCTATGCTACACATCCTGTAGCCAGTGTCAATGCGAAGTTGTAGTGAAGGTTCATGGGGTCTTTCCGTCCCGTTGCGGGTAAACGGCATCTTCACCGTTACTTCAATTTCACCGAGCTCGTGGCTGAGACAGTGCCCAGATCGTTACACCATTCGTGCAGGTCGGAACTTACCCGACAAGGAATTTCGCTACCTTAGGACCGTTATAGTTACGGCCGCCGTTTACCGGGGCTTCGATTCAATGCTTCGCCTTACGACTAACATCCCCTCTTAACCTTCCGGCACCGGGCAGGTGTCAGGCCGTATACCTCATCTTACGATTTGGCACAGCCATGTGTTTTTGCTAAACAGTCGCCTGGGCCGTTTCACTGCGCCCTCACTTGCGTGAGGGGCCCCTTCTCCCGAAGTTACAGGGCCATTTTGCCGAGTTCCTTAGCCACGACTCACTCGAGCACCTTAGGATTCTCTCCCCGGATACCTGTGTCGGTTTGCGGTACGGGGATCAATGGGCTGATGCTTAGAGGGTTTTCTCGGCAGTATGATTACCCGCACTATCCACGCAGCCGAAGCGTTGTGGTACTATCAGGTTTCGGCAAACCAGGGGGATTTGCCTCCCCGGCCTATACCTACCTCCCTTTAACCGGCTATTCCGTCAGCCGGCGGCGGTGTCACTCCTGCGTCGCCTCATCGCACCCATTGACCGTATCGGAATATTAACCGATTTTCCATCGGATGGCCCCGCTAGGCGCGGGGGACTCCTTAGGTCCCGACTAACCCTGATCCGATTAGCGTTGATCAGGAAACCTTATCCTTTCGGTGGGCGGGTTTCTCACCCGCCTTATCGTTACTTATGCCTACATTTGCTTTTCCAATCGCTCCAGAAACCCTTCCGGATTACCTTCGCTGCAATTGGAATGCTCCCCTACCTCTTGTATCCGAAGATACAAAACCAAAGCTTCGGTAGCGCGCTTGATGCCCGTTTATTATCCATGCCCGGTCGCTCGACTAGTGAGCTGTTACGCACTCTTTAAATGAATGGCTGCTTCCAAGCCAACATCCTAGCTGTCTCTGCAACCGGACCCCGTTAGTTCAACTTAGCACGCATTTGGGGACCTTAGCTGTTGGTCTGGGTTCTTTCCCTCTCGGCCCGGGACCTTAGCACCCCAGGCCTCACTGCAATGTACATGTTCCCGGTATTCGGAGTTTAGCTGGATTTGGTAGGATGTGACTCCCCCGCATCCAATTAGTAGCTCTACCTCCGGGACATTTTACCATCACGCTGTTCCTAAAAACATTTCGGGGAGTACGAGCTATTTCCCAGTTTGATTGGCCTTTCACCCCTACCCTCAAGTCATCCAAATGCTTTTCAACGCATACTGGTTCGGACCTCCATGACCTGTTACGGCCACTTCATCCTGCTCAAGGGTAGATCACAAGGTTTCGCGTCTGTCTCCTCTGACTATACGCCCTATTCAGACTCGCTTTCGCTTCGGCTCCTCTGCTCAATGCAGATTAACCTTGCCAGGGAAGAACAACTCGTAGGCTCATTATGCAAAAGGCACGCCGTCACAGAATAAATCTGCTCCGACCGCTTGTAAGCGCAGGGTTTCAGGGACTATTTCACTCCCCTGTTCGGGGTGCTTTTCACCTTTCCCTCACGGTACTGGTTCACTATCGGTCTCTCAGGAGTATTTAGCCTTACCGGATGGTGCCGGCAAATTCAAACAGGGCTTCTCCGACCCCGTCCTACTCAGGATACCCGCCTTACTCCTTTTTTTACCCTTACGCGGCTCTCACGCTCTACGGCAGGCCTTCCCAGACCTTTCAGGTTCTTGCCAGAGTAATTATGCAGGTCCTACTACCCCGCACATGCCGTAACACGCGCGGTTTGGGCTGTTCCGTGTTCGCTCGCCACTACTTACGGAATCACTGTTGTTTTCTCCTCCTCTGCCTACTTAGATGTTTCAGTTCAGCAGGTTTGCCTCCTCCCGGTAAACCGGGAGAATACCTGGTCTTCAACCAGGTGGGTTGCCCCATTCGGATATCCGCGGATCAATTCGTATGTGCCGATCCCCGCGGCTTTTCGCAGCTTATCACGTCCTTCTTCGCCTCTGAGAGCCAAGGCATCCACCCTGCGCCCTTCCTTACTTTCTTGGTCGCCCGAAGCCCCTAAGGATGGGTCTCCGGGCCCATGCCTCCTTGCTTTTGCTCAAGGTGGCACGGCGTCTCTTTGCGCAAGCGATCTGTCTGCTTCCCGGGGGCGCGCTGTTTACACAGCCACACCTCCCTCACAGAAGACCGGTTTGCGTCAGTCGTACTCTTTCGTTTTAACAACTTCTTCCAGTATGTCAAAGAACTTTGCTTCACTCCCGTCCGATGCGACACCGGCTTTCGCCTGGTCTCATCGTGGATTGAATCGTGGAGAATAACGGATTCGAACCGTTGACCCCCTGCGTGCAAGGCAGGTGCTCTAGCCAGCTGAGCTAATTCCCCGTTTCAGTCAGTAACTGATAAGTAGTCCCGAGCAGACTTGAACTGCTGACCCCTACATTATCAGTGTAGTGCTCTAACCAACTGAGCTACGGGACTCTTTCTTGCCGGGCCGAAGCCTCATGCTTCCCCCCGGGGGGGGACATGCTTCTGCACCGGAGCTCTTCTCCTGTCTCGTTTCCTTTTTGTAATCATGATCTTAAAGGCAGCAGTTCCTGCTTCTGATAACCAACGCCGGTCGGCTCCACTCCAGAAAGGAGGTATTCCAGCCGCACCTTCCGGTACGGCTACCTTGTTACGACTTAGCCCCAGTCACCAGTTTTACCCTTAGCCGCTCCTTGCGGCGACGGCCTTCAGGTACCCCCGGCTCCCATGGCTTGACGGGCGGTGTGTACAAGGCCCGGGAACGTATTCACCGCGTCATTGCTGATACGCGATTACTAGCGAATCCAACTTCATGAGGTCGAGTTGCAGACCTCAATCCGAACTGTGACAACCTTTTTGAGATTGGCTCCCGTTTACACGGTCGCGGCCCTCTGTAGCTGCCATTGTAGCACGTGTGTAGCCCTGGACGTAAGGGCCATGATGACTTGACGTCGTCCCCTCCTTCCTCACTGCTTGCGCAGGCAGTCTCACCAGAGTCCCCAGCTTTACCTGATGGCAACTGATGATAGGGGTTGCGCTCGTTGCGGGACTTAACCCAACACCTCACGGCACGAGCTGACGACAGCCATGCAGCACCTAGTTTTGTGCCCCGAAGGGAGGGCGCCTTTCAGCGCCGGTCACTCACTTTCAAGCCCAGGTAAGGTTCCTCGCGTATCATCGAATTAAACCACATGCTCCTCCGCTTGTGCGGGCCCCCGTCAATTCCTTTGAGTTTCAATCTTGCGATCGTACTCCCCAGGTGGAGAACTTAACGCTTTCGCTGTGCCGCTGACATTCTATCGCCAACAGCTAGTTCTCATCGTTTACTGCGTGGACTACCAGGGTATCTAATCCTGTTTGATCCCCACGCTTTCGTGCCTCAGCGTCAATCAAAGCTTAGTAAGCTGCCTTCGCAATCGGTGTTCTGTGGCATCTCTATGCATTTCACCGCTACTTGCCACATTCCGCCTACCTCAACTTTATTCAAGCCTGCCAGTATCAAAGGCATGTCTGCGGTTAAGCCGCAACCTTTCACCCCTGACTTAACAGGCCGCCTACGCACCCTTTAAACCCAATAAATCCGGATAACGCTTGCATCCTCCGTATTACCGCGGCTGCTGGCACGGAGTTAGCCGATGCTTATTCGTAAGGTACCTTCGTCAGCGAAACCCGTCCGCCTTATTATTCCCTTACAAAAGCAGTTTACAACCCGTAGGGCCGTCCTCCTGCACGCGGCATGGCTGGATCAGGCTTCCGCCCATTGTCCAATATTCCTTACTGCTGCCTCCCGTAGGAGTCTGGTCCGTATCTCAGTACCAGTGTGGGGGGTCATCCTCTCAGATCCCCTACTGATCGTTGCCTTGGTGAGCCGTTACCCCGCCAACCAGCTAATCAGACGCATGCCCATCTTCAGTCGATAAATCTTTAACAAATATCCCCATGCGGGGCCCCTGTATTATGCGGTATTAATCCGGGTTTCCCCGGGCTATCCCCCAACTGAAGGTAGGTTGCATACGCGTTACGCACCCGTGCGCCACTCTCGAAAGCCCGAAAGCTTTCTACCGTTCGACTTGCATGTATTAAGCCTGCCGCTAGCGTTCATCCTGAGCCAGGATCAAACTCTCCGTTGTAGCTGTTCTTCTTTCCGAAGCCTCCGGATCCAACTGGATCCGACGTCCGGAAATCCTCTTGCGATGAAACGCAAAAGTTTATATCTGTCGGGAGCCGACCTGGCTGTTAGTTATTTCAAATCACTATCCTTCTTTGGATAGCTCAGAACTGCTGCCTTGTCTTTAAGATCATTCTTTCAAAGAACTTTTTATCAGGGGTCCGCTTCCGCCTGTTTTTTTCAAACTTACCCCACGTGGGGGGGCTGATGCCGACTTGATCTTCTCTTTCATTATGCCCCGAAGAACCATCTGTTCTTCGAAGTCTCCCTCATGGTTTCCCACCGGGGCTGCAAAGGTAGGAAAAATGTTTTGTCCTGCAATATGTTCGGAAAAATATTTTTTCGCTTTCCTCTGCGTCCGTTTCTCGTTCGAAATCGGAGCGCAAAAGTAGAATTTAAATCAACACGCGGCAAGCAAAAGCAAAAAATCCATGGTAAATATTTATAGCCTTCTGATTTACAGGTGGAAAAAATTCACAACGCTCCCCGCCGGCGGTCAATAAATAAATTGATTTGAAAAAACTTAAATCTTATCTTTGCAGGATGTTTTTTAAAGGAACATTAATGAGGGCCTGTATGGTAGCCGGAGTATTCCTGCTGCTGGCCACCGGCTGCAAAAGCAAATTCGAGAAGATACTGGGGAGTAATGACCCGGATTACATGTATCGGCAGGCTACCTATTACTATAACCTGGCCAAGGAAAAAGGCACGCCGCGGTACTATGAAAACGCGCGGCTGCTGCTGGAAGATTTGCGTGCCGCCTATACCGGCACCAGCAAAATAGAAGACGTTTACTATTATCTCGCCTACTGTTACTTTGGGCTGGGGGACCTGGAACAGGCCAGATTTTACTTTAAAAGCTTTACCGAAACATTCCAGGATAGCGAACATACTGAAGACTGTTATTATATGATGGCCTTCTGTTACTACAAGGATTCGCCAATCTATTCCCTGGATCAGAGCAGTACGCTGAAAGCCATTGAACAGTTTCAGCTGTACCTTGATCTCTATCCGGCTTCGGTGAAAGTGGATGAATGCAACCGTTTTATCGATGAGTTGCGGGCTAAGCTGGAACGAAAGTCATACGAGAACGCCCAGCTGTTTTATACCATCGGCTACTATCCGGCGGCCATCATCTCCCTGAAAAATTCACTTCGTCAGTTCCCCGATACCGATTTCCGGGAAGACATTGAGTTTTTGATCCTGAAAAGCAATTATCTATATGCTAAAAACAGCATCCGGTCCAGGAAGGAAGAACGCTATAATGATACCATGATGGCCTATCAATCTTTTGTGGAGCAATTCCCTGAAAGTAAATACACCAAAGAGGTACAGGAAATTGAAGAAGAATCGAAGGAAGCGCTGGCGGAACTGACCCCGGTCACGGCGCAGGTTCCTTCGTCTGAAACAACAAGTAAATAACAAGCTCATGAGCAATACGAAGCAAAACATTACTACCACGACCATTACCCGCGACGTTCGGAAGATCGATGCGAAAACCGGGAATATTTACGAGTCGGTAGTGGTTATCAGCAAACGGGCTAACCAGATCAGCTCAGCCATTAAGGAAGAATTGAGTGGAAAGCTTTCTGAATTCGCTACTTCTACCGATAACCTGGAAGAGGTCTTTGAAAACAGGGAACAGATTGAGATTTCCAAACATTATGAACGTCTTCCCAAGCCCACACTGATCGCTACCGAAGAATTTCTCGATGGCAAGGTGTATTTCCGGAACCCCAATAAGGAAAAAGAATAATAGTGCTGAATGGATGCTTCGGCGGAAAAACATATTACTTGGCGTTTGCGGCAGCATCGCAGCCTATAAAGCTGCGGTGTTGGTCAGGCACCTGGTGAAAGCCGGTGCGAACGTCCGGGTAATCATGACACCGGCTGCTACAGAGTTCATTTCTCCCCTTACCCTTTCTACCCTTTCCGGCCAACCGGTATTTACCCGTTTTTCAGATGAAGACTCGGGACAGTGGAACAATCATGTTGCCCTGGGCGCCTGGGCGGATCTGATGCTGATCGCTCCGGCAAGCGCTAACACCATTGCCAAATTTGCGGGCGGCCTCTGTGATAACCTCCTGAGTGCTGTTTATTTTTCCGCTACCTGTCCTGTTTATATCGCTCCTGCCATGGATCTGGACATGTGGCGCCATGCTGCTATCCAACATAATATTTCCCGGCTCAAACAATACGGCAACCGGATTATCCCGCCAGGCTATGGCGAGCTGGCCAGCGGACTTACCGGGGAAGGAAGGCTTGCCGAGCCGGAAGAAATTGTTGCATTCATCGGCCAGGAAATCAAAGAAATAAACGGGGCACAAGGCAGTGCCTCAACAGGGGTAACGACCGGCGGTCCTGCCGGAAAGTTGAATGGAAAAAAGGCGCTGGTCACAGCCGGACCCACTTACGAAGCCATCGACCCGGTACGTTTTATCGGCAATCATTCCACTGGGAAAATGGGGTTCGCCCTGGCTGAAGAATTTGCTGCCCGGGGCGCTGAGGTTCATCTGGTGTGCGGTCCTACCCCGTTGGTGGTCACCAATACCGCCATTAAAAGAACGGATGTGGTCAGTGCAGCAGAAATGTATGAGGCCTGTATGGATTTGTTCCCTTCCTGCGATATTGCGATATTGTCTGCAGCGGTTTCTGATTTCACACCGGCGACGGTTTCGACCGAAAAAATCAAAAAGGGCGGGGCTTCCATGTCGCTGGAACTTCATAAAACCCAGGATATTCTGGCCAGTCTTGGCAAGATCAAGCAACCGGGTCAGCTGCTGATTGGCTTTGCGCTTGAAACAGAAAATGAGTTGGAGAATGCTCGGAAAAAACTACAGGAAAAGAATCTGGACCTTATCGTCTTGAATTCGCTCCGTGACGAAGGCGCCGGTTTTGGCACCGATACCAATAAGGTTACCCTGTTGCAGCCTGGAAATGAGGCCAACGCCTTTCCGCTGAAACCAAAAACCGAAGCAGCCAGGGATATTGTTCAACAGATCGAATCGCTTTTATGAGCTCCCGCATTACACAAACCGGATTTGGATGGTTCCTCGTATTGCTGCTCAGTCTTCCGCTAACGGCGCAACCCCAGGACCTTTATTGTCGCGTTCAGGTTTCACATCCACAGATACAAACCAGCGATGACGCCATTTTCCAGTCACTCCAGCAGGCGATCACTGATTTTATGAATAACCGGAAATGGACCAGCGATATTTTTTCGCCTGAGGAACGTATTGAGGCAAACATTGTCATAACTGTCTCGGAATGGGACGGCAATACCCGTTTTAAGGCCAGCGCCCAGATCCAGTCATATCGTCCGGTGTACGGCACTTCCTACAACAGCCTGGTATTCACCGTTAATGACGAAAACTGGGACTTCAACTATTCTGAACAAAAGCCATTGGAATTTATCCAAACAGGACAGAATGAGAACCTTCCCTTGCTACTGGCCTACTATGCGAACATTATTGCCGGTATGGATTACGATACCTTCTCCAGCCTTGGAGGCAGCCGCTTTTTTCTCCGCGCCCAAAACATCGTTAATCAGGCGCAAAATAACGGTTCCACCGGCTGGCGTTCTTTTGAGAATACCCGTAATCGCTATTGGCTGGCCGAGAACCTGATGAATACCGAATTAAGACCTGTCCGGGAGCTGATGTTCATTTATCATCACCAGGGGCTGGACACCTTTTTTGAGAACATGTCCCAGGGCAGGAGCACATTGATAGAGAATCTGGAACTGCTGCAGCAAGCCAACCGAAACCGGCCCTCATCCATGCTGCTTCAGTTATTTTTTACTGCCAAATCGGATGAGATTGTTAATATATTAAAGGAGGCTGCTCCCGGGGAACGTTCCAAGGCCATTAACCTGCTCGTGGAGATTGACCCGTCAAATGCCGAAAAGTACCGTTCGGCAAGTTCCGGCCCTTCAGATTCACCTTTCGGGAGCCCGTAAAAACAAACACATCTATGCTTGCCCGATTAACCATTCAGAACTATACCATCATCGACCGGCTCGAGATCGGTTTTTCCGGCGGGCTAAACATCATCACGGGCGAAACAGGGGCCGGAAAATCCATCATCATTGGCGCTCTGGGCCTCATTCTGGGAGACCGTGCTGACAAAAAGAGCCTTCATCGTTCCAACGGAAAATGTGTGATTGAAGGCAGTTTCCAGATAGCCGCTTATGGTCTCGGGGAGTTTTTTACGGCCAACGACCTGGATTATGATCCCGAAACCACCCTCCGGCGGGAGATTACCGCTGATGGAAAATCCCGCGCCTTCATCAATGATACCCCCGTTACCCTGGCCCAATTGAAAGACCTGGGCGAGCAATTGGTTGATATCCATTCACAGCACCAGACACGCCAACTGAATGCTGCCGCATTCCAGCTATTTGTGGTGGATGGTTTCGCCGGTCACCAGGAGCAATTGGATGATTATCGTACAAAGTACCGGGCTTACCGGAAAGCAGAAGCACAGCTGCGGGAACTCGAAGAACGAAGTAAAGCCTCCCTTGCCGAAGCCGACTACCTGCAATTTCAGTTCGATGAGCTGGAAAATGCCCGCCTGCAACCTGGCGAACAGGATATCCTGGAGCAGGAACTGCTGCGACTGACTCATGCGGAAGAGATTAAGCGCAGCGTTTCTGGGATCGTTTACCTGCTGGAAGACGGTGAAGCAGCTGTTGCGGACCAGTTAAAAGAGGCCGGACGACAACTTGGCGCTCTTGAAAAATACAGTTCGGATATTGCTGAGTTGAATCAGCGGCTAAACAGCTCCCTGATTGAGCTTCGGGATATTGCAGGAGAACTCACGCGGCTGAACGAACAAACGCTTTTGGATGAACGCCGAAGACAGGAAGTAGAAGAACGAATAGATCTGATCTACCGGCTGGAACAAAAGCACCAGTGCAATTCTGTGGAAGAACTGATCCACCGCCGGGATGAATTCTCCGAAAAATTAAACCGGATTTCCAGTCTGGATGGGGACCTGGTCGCCTTGCGGGAGGAACTGCAACATTCCGGAGAAGCGCTGAAGACGCTGGCTCTCAGGCTTTCAAAAGGGCGAAAAGCAGCAGCGCCCCGTATCGAAAAACAGGTAAACGCCTTGCTAAAAGAAACCGGCATGCCTGATGCCCGCTTTCAGCTTGAACTGGATCAATTGCCGGATGAATCGCTTCGGCCCACAGGAATCGACCAGGCTCGCTTTCTGTTTTCAGCCAACAAGGGGCATGACCTTGCCGAGGTCAGCAGAGTGGCTTCAGGAGGAGAGCTATCCAGGCTTATGTTCTGCATTAAGGGCCTCGCTGCTCAACACATGGCGTTACCCACGATCATTTTTGACGAAATAGATACCGGTATTTCCGGCGAGATAGCCTTAAAAGTCGGGAAACTTATGCAGCAATTCTCCGGTCATCTGCAGGTAATCACCATCACCCACCTTCCTCAGATTGCGGGAAAAGGCGATGCACATTATTATGTATATAAAGAAACCAGGGCAAATGCTACATTTGCCAATATAAGAAAACTGGAAACAGCAGAGCGGGTCCGGGAAATCGCCAAAATGCTAAGCGGCGACAATCCTTCCCCCTCTGCCCTGAAAAATGCCCGGGAACTACTAAAATCTTAAAATCAGAAACTTTAATAAGATGGCTCATAAACTTTTAGAAGGAAAAAAAGGAATTATATTCGGCGCACTCGACGAAAAATCGATCGCCTGGAAAACGGCACAGCAATGTGTTGCCGAAGGAGCGGAAATCGTGCTGACAAACGCCCCCATCGCCTTGCGAATGGGTGCTATCAACCAACTGGCCGAGACTTGCAACGCCCCGGTGATCCCAGCAGACGTAACAAGCCAGGAAGACATTGATAATTTGTTTGATAAAAGCCTGGAACATTTCGGTGGGAAGGTGGACTTCATTCTCCATTCCATTGGCATGAGCCTGAACGTGCGCAAAGGAAAACATTACACGGAAGTCAACTACGACTTCATGCATAAAACAATGGATATTTCAGCCATTTCACTTCATCGGGTATTGCAAACGGCTCTGAAGAAAGACGCATTGAATGAATGGGGTTCAGTGGTTGCGTTAACCTACATCGCTGCTCAACGTGTTTTCCCCGACTACAACGAAATGGCAGATGCCAAATCCCTTCTTGAATCCATTTCGCGCAGCTTCGGTTACCACCTGGGCAAACGGAAGAAAGTACGCGTAAACACCATTTCCCAGTCGCCTACCATGACCACGGCCGGATCAGGCATCAAGGGATTTGATGGATTTTTAAATTATGCCGATAAGATGTCACCACTCGGCAATGCGAGCGCCGATGACTGTGCCGGTTACTGTGTGACCCTTTTTTCTGACTATACCCGCATGGTGACGATGCAAAACCTCTTCCACGATGGCGGTTTCTCCTTCACCGGAGTCAGCGAAGAAGTGGCTATGGCATTCAACAGCGAAGAATAACGGTATTCTACAAAAAAAGAACCGCGGAATAGTCTGCTACCCTCTATGGGCGGCCCGATCATTCCGCGGTTTTTCCTTTCCTGCCAGCGGCAGGTTGATTATTTGGAATCCTCTTCTTCTTTTTCTTCTTTTTCCTCTTTCTTCTTTTTCTTTGGCTTCGCCTCAGATGCTGCAGGTGTTCCACCGCTTTTCACGCTGACTTCATCCTTCTCTTTATCATAGCCAACCTCAATGACATCCCCTTCGTTCACTTCGCCTTTCAGGATCTCTTCAGCGATGGGATCTTCCAGGTATTTCTGAATGGCCCTCTTCAGGGGACGCGCCCCAAAGCTTTCGTCGAATCCCTTGCCGGCAATGAATTCCTTGGCGGTGTCTGTCAGCTTGATCTCGTAACCCAGGTCCGTGATCCGGGTAAAGAGTCCTTTCAATTCGATGTCAATGATCTGGAATATATCTTCCTTGCTCAGGCTGTTGAAGATAATGACATCATCTATACGGTTCAGGAATTCCGGTGAAAAGGCACGCTTGAGTGCAGTTTCGATGACGCCACGCGCATGGGTTTCCGCACCCGCCGCTTTAGCGGCTGTGGCAAATCCCACCCCCTGTCCGAAATCCTTCAGCTGCCTTGAGCCGATATTGGAGGTCATGATAATGATCGTATTCCGGAAATCCACTTTGCGGCCCAGGCTGTCGGTCAGAACACCTTCATCCAACACCTGTAGCAGAATATTGAATACATCCGGATGCGCCTTTTCAATTTCGTCCAGCAATACCACACTATAAGGCTTGCGGCGCACCTTTTCAGTCAGCTGCCCGCCTTCTTCATAGCCTACGTATCCCGGAGGCGCTCCCACCAGTCGGGACACGGAGAATTTCTCCATGTATTCGCTCATATCAAGCTGAATCAGGGAATCATCCGTATCGAACATGAATCGAGCCAGCGCCTTGGCAAGCTCGGTTTTCCCGACCCCGGTAGCGCCCAGGAAAATAAAGGAGCCAATTGGCTTCTTCGGGTCCTTTAGCCCGGCACGGGTACGCTGTATCGCTTTGGTAAGTTTCTTAATAGCCTCGTCCTGCCCGATGATACGTTCACGCAAATCATGCTCCATATTGAGCAACTTGTTGCTGTCTGCCTGGTTTACGCGCTGCATGGGAATGCCCGTCATCATCGCTACCACTTCCGCCACGTTTTCATCCGTAACTACATAGCGCTTATTCCTTGTTTCGGCTTCCCATTCGGCCTTGGCCCGCTCCAGCTCTTCCAGCAGTTGCTTTTCAGTATCGCGCAACTTAGCAGCTTCTTCGTATTTCTGGCTTTTGACAACGCGGTTCTTTTCTACCTTGATATCCTCGATCTTTTGCTCGATCTCCAGAATACTTTCCGGAACATGGATATTGTTCAAGTGAACCCGCGAGCCCGACTCGTCCAGGGCATCAATGGCTTTATCCGGCAGGAAGCGGTCAGTAATGTACCTGGATGTCAGGCTCACACAAGCCTCGATGGCCTCATCGGTGTAAGTAACTCCGTGATGTTCTTCGTAGCGGTCTTTCACGCGGTTCAGAATTTCAACGGTTTCCTGCGGCGTTGCCGGTTCTATCATGACTTTCTGAAAACGCCGGTCAAGCGCGCCGTCCTTTTCAATGTACTGGCGGTATTCATCCAGGGTTGTAGCACCGATGCACTGAATTTCACCCCGTGCCAGCGCCGGCTTGAACATATTCGAAGCATCCAGCGAGCCGGAAGCGCCGCCGGCCCCGACAATGGTATGGATTTCGTCAATAAACAGGATCACGTCCGGGGATTTCTCCAGCTCATTCATGACCGCCTTCATGCGTTCCTCAAACTGCCCGCGGTATTTCGTGCCCGCTACCAGCGACGCCAGGTCAAGGGTTACCACCCGCTTGTTAAAAAGCACCCTGGAAACCTTTCGCTGAACGATGCGTAAAGCAAGGCCTTCAGCAATGGCCGATTTCCCAACACCAGGCTCCCCGATGAGGATCGGGTTATTCTTTTTCCGCCTGGCCAGGATCTGTGATACCCGTTCAATCTCTTTTTCACGCCCGACAATCGGGTCCAGCTTATTCTCTTCGGCCGCCCTGGTCAAATCCCTTCCGAAATTATCCAGTACCGGTGTTTTCGATTTGGCATCCCCCACCTTTTTGCCGGAGCCATAAGCTTCCTCTTCCCGGAAACTATCTTCGTCCGAAGGGCTTTGCGGCGCCTCACTGCGGATTCCCCGCCGGTTGCCTTCCACTTCGGCTTTGAATACTTCGTAATTAATCCCAAACTGATTCAGCAACTGGGAGGCGATGTTATCTTCATCCCGCAGGATCGAAAGCAGCAGGTGCTCGGTCCCGATGATCTCGCTTTTAAATATCTTTGCTTCCAGATAGGTGATCTTCAGTACTTTCTCCGCCTGTTTGGTCAGGGGGATATTACCCAGGTTCACACTGGTGCCACTGGTGCCCTTAACAGCGTCCTCGATGGTTTTACGCAATCGCACGATGTCCACTCCAAGGCTTTTAATCAGCTTGATGGCAATACCGTCTCCCTCCCGGATCAGCCCCAGCAGGAGATGTTCCGTTCCTATGTAATCGTGCCCTAGTCGCAGGGCTTCTTCCCTGCTGTAGGAGATCACGTCTTTTACTCGTGGTGAAAATTTCGCTTCCATTGAAACCCCTAAATAACACTTACCTAATCAACGCCTAAGGTATTAAAATGTTTAAATAATACAACAAGCAATTCTTCAACAATCAGGCCATGGGATTTTCGCTCTCTTTTCCCTGACAAAATGCCCTATTATGCCATATGTAAAAATATTGTTGGACTCCCTACAAGGGATCCGCATACATCTCACCCGCTCCCGGTTTACGAACCAGGGAACTCCCGATTTCTTTCCCCCGTACATCGGGCGCCACCCGCAACGACTCTGTTGTCACGGCAGCTCCTCCGGCAATATCATTGAGCGCAGCGCTCAGAAAATTTTCGTTCAGATCTCCGAAAGGAGCAAAATTCTCTTGCGTCAATTTGATGTCCGGCTCAAATCCCATTTCAAAGTCTGACTCCATTGAAGCATTATAAATCTTATAAACAATGGGCTGAAGGCCGTAGGGAATTCGTTTGTCTTCCGGCATGCTGTTATCGACAATGGTAATGGAGGCTACGTTTTTGCCAATGGTAACGTCATCCCCCACCAGGATTACCTGCATAAACGGTTTCAACCCATTAATGATCATCTCGCTCGCCGAGGCCGTATTTGATGAGATTAATACATACAAGCGATCGAGTGTCCCCAGGTTGGGAGGCGTTTCCCCCGGTTCGTAAAAGCTACTGACAGGCAGCGGTGTAGTGCGTGCCAGATTATCTTCATAAATGGCAAAGATATTCTCCTCATTATAGCTCTTCATCAGGTAGCCTCCCAGTTTAAAGGCCGAACCAACATACCCTCCCAGGTTATACCGAAGATCGAGAATGAGTTCGTTGACACCCTGCGCCTTGAAGTCGGTGAAAATGTCCTCCAACGCCTGATCGTAAGTATCCTGGTCACTTCCCGCAGGGCCGGGAATAAAGCTGTTATAGACCACATAGCCTACCTTTTTTCCAGGAATATGGTCATACACGTGATAATAATAGACCGGATTTTCCTGTATTTCTCCTGCTGTAACGGTGATCGTTTGTTCTGTGGTAAAATCCCCGTTATCTTCCACCTCTCCAATGGCGAGTTCCTGGGGTTGTTCTGTATTAAAAAGTAACTGGTTGAAATTTTCATCATCCAGGTCCTCTCCGTTTACCTTGCCGATCCACATGCCCCGCTCAAGCCCTGTTGTTTCAGCGTCTGATCCTGCATAGGTATAAACAACCACTGCAGCGATCCGGTTATCCCCGGTCACCTCCGGGTCCCTCCGGTAAAAGAGCTTTATTTCATATCCGAATGATTTGAATTTACCAGACAAGTTGTCAGATAGTTCTTGCCCGCTCTCCTGGATCCATGAGAAACGGTCCTTATTGCTCAGGATAGATTCGAAGAAATCCATAGGATCCTGATTCATATCCGGGTCGGACGGAATGTCATCATTCCAGTAATACTCCCGTTCCATATTTGCCAGGATCCATTCGTTCACCCGCTGATTCTCGGTCTCCAGCGGTGGAACAGGGTCATCCTTCTTGCAGGAAGAGACCAGAGCGACACTGCATAATACGGCAATTTGCCACCATACGAATATTTGTTTCATATATTAAATGTGCTAAATGTCCAAATTACGAAAAATCATGCAATTCACATGCCCGAATTTTCCGCCTTTACTGATACAAGCTCACGGACATGCCGGGCCTGAGCGGGTATTTGTTACTCATACGGAGAGTGCCGGGAATTGGTTTGTCGCTTTGCGTTTGTTCGGGGAATGGCGTAGGTTTGCGCTCTAATTCATTGGCATGTCAGACGAAAAGATCATTTTCTCGATGGCGGGGGTCAGCAAGACCTACCCTCCCGCTAAACAAGTACTTAAAAATATTTATCTCTCGTTCTTCTATGGGGCGAAAATTGGTGTAATCGGCCTCAACGGCTCCGGAAAATCCTCCCTTTTAAAAATCATTGCCGGGCTGGATACCTCGTACCAGGGAGAAGTAGTTTTCTCTCCGGGTTATAGTGTCGGATACCTGTCTCAGGAACCTGAGTTGGATCCGGAAAAAACGGTCCGGCAAGTAGTTGAAGAAGGCGCGCATGAGATCATGTCTGTTCTAAAAGAATACGAAGCCATTAATGAACAGTTCGGGCTGCCGGAAGTTTATGAAAATGCGGATGCCATGGAAAAGTTGATGAACCGCCAGGGCGAACTTCAGGATAAGTTGGAAGCGGCCGGTGGATGGGAAATCGACAGCAAGCTGGAAAGGGCAATGGACGC
>DATCYD010000185.1:0-3621 GCA_036570465.1 Anseongella sp. | reverse complement strand
ATACGCCCTGAACCTAAGCGGGGGCGCCGAAAAGATCCGATATTACGTTTCCGCCGGCTACGACCGGAACCTGGCAACGCTGCGGGGAAACAGCTACGATCGGATAAGCCTTCGGTCGGCCAATACTTTCAAACCGACGGAGAATCTGGAGATCGACCTGGGGATCGGATATACGCAAACATTGAACCGGCAGAACAGCCCGGGAGGATACAATAGCACGGCATACCGAATGGGGCGTAATCAGCGGCTTCCACTATATGCCAGGCTTGCGGATGATGACGGAAATCCGCTCCCGCTTTACCTCGATTACCGGAAGCAGTTCACCGATACTGTTGGTCACGGTCAGTTGCTGGACTGGCGGTACAACCCGCTGAACGAGCTTACTGCGACTGACCTTCGTACACGCTCAAGCACACTGACGGGAGACATCGGGATAAACTACCGCCTTTTCAATTCATTGGACGTTTCTCTCCAATACCGGTATCAGCACGCTGCATCTAATTTCAGGGACTATAACAGTTTGGCTACTTATTATACCCGGGATTTGATCAATCGCTATACCAATTTGCAGAAGCAAGTGGATGATGGCCGTTATCCGGTACCGAAGGATGGTATTCTGGATGTTATCAACAACGGGATGGACAATCATCAGGGACGGGTGCAGGTAAACTATGACGGATCCTGGCGAGACAAACATCGCCTCACCGTGATTGGCGGAGCGGAGATCAGGGAACATCGGACCAGCGTTGACCGGTTTCGCACCTATGGTTACAATGACCGGCTTAACACGGTTCGGGTGGACTATGTCAATCGTTACCCGTTATATACAGGAGGGAGCTCATATGTTCAATATTTAGATGGCTTCTCCGGATTCATCGATCGCTACGTTTCCCTTTATGGGAACGCAGGCTATACATTTCTTGACCGTTATACACTTACGGCGAGTGCCCGAAAGGATGCTTCGAATATTTTCGGGGTCAGAACCAACCAGAAAGGCCGCCCGTTTTGGTCCGCGGGCCTCGCCTGGCAGTTATCCCGTGAACCTTTCTATCACTCCGATCTGTTGCCTTTTCTAAAACTCAGACTGACGACCGGGTATAATGGGAATTCAGTGCCACAGGGTTCAGCGCTTACGACAATCCGCTATTATCCAGCCAGCCAGCAGCCCGAAACCAATCTGCCTTATGCCGGCCTTGGCTCGTTACCCAATGTAACCTTGCGTTGGGAAAAGATCAGAACGTTCAATGCCGCTGTGGATTTCGGCTTTAGAGGCGACCGGATCCGGGGCAGCATCGAATACTTTGAAAAAAAATCCACCGATGTCTATGGGCGGGAGAAACTTGACGTAACCACAGGCGTAAATTCAATCTTTAAGAATTCTGCTAATATGGAAGGGCATGGGTGGGATATCCAGTTGAATACCACAAATATTCGTAACGGGAATTTTCGTTGGGAAAGCAATTTTGTTTTTAACTATAGTACTTATAAAGTCACAAAGTATTTGTTAGACCAGAATACGGCAGGCTACTTTAGTGATGGTGGCTCGATATATCCGATAGAAGGATATCATCCGTACCTGGTCGTGAGTTATCCGTGGGCGGGCCTTGACCCCGAGACCGGAGACCCTATGGGGTATCTGGACGGAGAGATTAGCAAGGACTACCGGGAATTGATGAACAACCCCCTATCGTCCCAAGTTTTGCATGGGCCTGCCGTTGCGCCTATATTCGGCAACCTGCTGAACGCAGTTACCTGGAACGGGATACAGTTATCGTTAAATATCACTTATCGATTTGGATATTTTATTCGAAAGCCTGCCCTCAACTATGAAACCTTGTTCCAGACCGGAGAGGGCACCGATGACTACCTTAAGCGTTGGAAACATCCAGGTGATGAACAAACAACGGATGTCCCGTCCATGATCTATCCTGCAAACTGGCGGAGAGATGGCTTTTATCGTCTTTCGGCCGTAACGGTTGAACCGGTAGACCATATACGTCTGGATGATATTCGGCTGAGTTACACCTTGAATGGACGAACATCGGCGAAATTGCCATTCCGCAGAGCGACGTTGTTTGCTTATACGAACAATCTAAATTTCCTGATCTGGAAAAAAAGCGGAGATCTGACCGATCCGGAATATCCTTCCGGGTTGCTGCCACCTTTTAGTATGGCACTGGGACTACGGGTTGAAATTTAAATTCAATTGATTTGTTATGAAGACCACTATACTCAGAATAATCTGCCTGGCGATCATCTCGTTTACGCCGGTGTTTTATTCCTGTGAAAAATACCTTGCTGAACGGCCAGACCAGGAGCTGTCTGTACCGAACTCGCTCGAAGATTTGCAAATGCTACTTGATTTTTACCGGGGAATGAATGTACAGCTACCGGTTGCGCCGATCCTGCTGGCGGATAATTTTTACTTAACCACTGATGCCTGGGAGAGCGCTCAGGAACTGGAAAGAAACCTTTATCTATGGAAGAAGGATGATAATACGGTTGGGCCCTGGCTGAATTCCTATAGAGTGATCAGCGTTGCCAATACGGTACTGGATGAATTAAAGGATATTGGCCGCACGAAAGCGAACAGCGAATCATGGGACAATGTCCAGGGAAGTGCCTTATTCTTTCGGGCAACGTATTTTCTGACAATTGCGCAGCTTTTCGCCCCCGCCCATTATCCTGAAACGATCAATCAGCAGTTTGGAATTCCCTTACGTCTTAATTCCGATTTTAACGAACGATCAGTACGGTCAACGGTAGGGGAAACCTATCAACAGATCATTGATGATTTCAGAGCATCGGCCGGATTGCTTCCTGTTACTCCCACCGTGAAAAGCCGTCCCAGCAAACCGGCTGCTTACGGTTCGTTGGCCAGGACCTATTTGATAATGCAGGATTATGAGAAGGCGGGCTTGTACGCGGATTCCTGTTTGTCTCTGTATAATCAATTAATCGACTTCAACTTATTGGATTCGTCTGTAGTCGCGCCGTTTGAACGATTTAATCCGGAAGTGATTTTTCATATCAGGTCCGGTGCTCCGTCAGTATTATTCCCGTCCCGTGCCAGAATCGATACGTTTCTGTATCAATCCTACGCTAATGATGATTTAAGGCGGAGTCTCTTCTTTAGCGCGAACGATGACGGAACTCATTCCTTTCAGGGAGATTACGATGGAGAAGGTGATCGAGGGTTCGTTTTTGGAGGAATCACCACGGATGAAATATATCTGATCAAAGCAGAATGTGCTGCAAGATCGGGCAATGTCGATGCGGCCATGCAATGTCTGAACACACTTCTTGAAAAAAGGTGGCGATCCGGCACGTTTACTCCGTTCACCGCCGCTGATAAACATGAGGCATTAGGGAGAATCCTCGAAGAAAGAAGGAAGGAGCTAGTTTTTAGAGGTGTCAGATGGAGCGATATTCGAAGGCTGGCGAATGACCCAGCGTTCGCGATAACGGTTGAAAGGATTATTGATAACCAGCATTATATTTTGCCCCCTCAGATTCCCGGCTATCTCGTACAAATACCGGAAGACGTCATTGAAGTTTCAGGAATGCCCCAGAATCCCTAACACATGAAATCAGTAATTGTCTTAATGATCGTCGGTCTTT
>DATCYD010000184.1:0-5627 GCA_036570465.1 Anseongella sp. | reverse complement strand
GTGCCCGTTCCGCAGGGAACAATAATATGATCATAGGGCCTGGAAAGTTCGTCCAGTAGCTCGCTGCATCCTTTTGCCCCCAGTGGGGACCGGCCGCCTTCGTCAATATAAAACGCGAAGGGATCATGCCCGAAATACTCTTGAAATAGTTCCTGTTTTCGCTCCCTGTAGTCTTGTCGCCGAATGTATAGCAGCTGCATGCCAAATTGCCGGCAAAGAAAGAGCGTATCATTCAGCGGTACAGTTTCCTCGCCTCGTATGAATCCGGTTGTCCTGAAACCGAAACGGGCGCCTGCAGTTGCAAGTGCCAGCAAATGGTTTGAAAAAGCACCTCCAAAACTCACCATGTGTGTCTTTCCCTGACGTTGCGATTCTTCCATCAGGTAGCGAAGTTTTCTCCATTTATTGCCGGAGATAAAGGGATGGATCATATCGTCCCGCTTCACAAAAAGCCGCAATCCTTTAGCCTCGAGCCGTTCATCGGGCAACTCTTCTTCAGGGCTATGGATAGAAAAACTGTTCATTTATGGCGGAAATTATAAAAAACTTCGGAAAAAGCTTCCTTATCTTTGCCCAATGGTAAATGAGCAGGATCTGCCCGGGCAGGAAGAAGATAATGATCTTTATGAGCATCATCGCTTGACGGTTGATCCGGGGCAATCATTGTTGAGGATTGATAAATTTCTAACCCTGAAACTGCAGAATGTTTCAAGGAATCGCATTCAAAATGCGGCTGACGCTGGAAGTATCCTGGTGAACGGAAAGACAGTACGGCAAAGCTACCGGGTAAAACCCGGGGATGTGATTTCGATTGTGATGGCCTATCCGCCACGGGATACGGAAGTTTACCCTGAAAATATTCCGTTGGATATTGTTTACGAGGATGAGGCGGTATTGGTAGTGAACAAGCAGGCAGGCATGGTGGTTCACCCGGGTTACAATAATTATACGGGAACATTGGTAAACGCACTGCTGTATCATGTGGGATTTCGCTCAACCGGTGTAGCGGATGAACCGCACCTTCCGGAGCTGCCAGGCAATCAGGGGAGGCCGGGATTGGTGCATCGCATTGACAAAGACACCTCGGGGCTTTTGCTGGTAGCCCGGCAGGAGGTAGCCATGACTTTCCTGGCAAAACAATTTTTTGAGCATTCGATCCAGCGAAGCTATCTGGCATTGGTATGGGGTGATCTGGAAGGTGAAGGGACCATTTCTGGGTACATCGGGCGATCCCGCAAGGATCGGAGGTATATGCAGGTATTTGATTCGGAAGATGACGGAAAATGGTCCGTAACACATTACCGGGTATTGGAGAGGTTTACGTTTGTAACTCTCATTGAATGCCGGCTTGAAACCGGCCGCACCCATCAGATCCGGGCGCATATGAAACATGTAGGCCATCCGCTTTTCGGTGACGCTTCCTACGGCGGAACAAATATCCTGAAAGGGGAGGGCTTGCCAAAGTTCCGGGCTTTTGTACAAAATTGCTTTCAGGTGATGCCCCGCCAGGCATTGCACGCACAAAGCCTTGGGTTTGTACATCCTGCGAGTAAAAAGCCGGTTAGTTTTGAAGCAGACCTGCCACCAGATTTTAGCCAGGTGCTGGGACGCTGGAGGAAATATGTTCAAGCTGGTAGAATTTAAGCCGGTTTGCGGCGTTGTTATTGGAGAATAAGCAGATATCATGTCTTCTACATTTATAAATTATAACGGAAATATCCTGGACGCGTCTGAACCCATTTTTACAACCGGGAACCGGGCGTTCAGGTACGGTGATGGATTATTTGAATCGATCAGGATGATCCGGGGAGAGCTTCCTCTTCTGGAGATGCACGCCAGCCGCCTTCGGGCGGGAATGAAAGCGCTAAAGCTGGACGGCTACCAGGCGATGGATGCCGGCCAGATGGAGTCCGCCATTGGCCTGTTGGCCCGGAGTAATAAGATTTTTTCGAATGCGCGAATCCGTTTCAGCGTGTTTCGCGATGGGGAAGGGTTGTACACTCCATTCAACAATGGGTTTGCTTATGTGGTGGAAATGCAACGGTTGGAAGAACAGCAGTACGAGCTGAATAAAAAAGGTTTGTTAATAGATGTGTTTTCTGATATCAGCAAGGAAGTGAATATATTATCTTCTTTCAAGACGACCAATAGCTTACCCTATGTGCTGTCAGGCGTCTTCCGGAAGGAGCACAAGCTGGATGAAAGTGTGATGCTGAGTTCCGGCGGTCATATCAGCGAAACAACCGCTTCCAATGTTTTCCTGATCAAGGATAAAGTGCTCTATACGCCTCCTTTAAGTACAGGTTGCATCGATGGAGTGATGCGCACAGTGGTGATGAGACTGGCCGTGGAAAACGGTATGGAAGTGCGGGAAGCCCTGCTTCCACCGGAAAGCCTGAAGGCGGCCGACGAGATCTTTCTGACCAATGCGGTAAAGGGGATCCAGTGGGTTGTAGGTTATAAAGAGAAGCGGTATTTCAATCGTGTCTCCAGGTCATTGAATGAATCGCTGAATGCCTATATCGTGAGTATGTGGGCTAAATCAAAACTTTAAAGGCGCGATATTTGTTTTCTCTACTTAACGCAACGCTTGAAAAATTATGGAAACCATTCTTGTTAAACCCAAAGACAAATCAGAAGAGCAGTTGGTTATGGACCTGATGAAACGCATGAACATCAACGCTGAACTGCAAAGCGAAGCTCGTATGGCTGAGGCAAGGGAAAATGATTTCGCATCCGATTTTGAACTCAACGTCGAAGAAGTGAAAACGCGCTGGCCGCGGATGAAGAATATTCAGCGTACCCGTGAACTTCTCTACGAATTGATGCGCAGCGGTTACGCGAGGCTGCAAAAAATATAGGAAACGCGGCGCTATTCGTTTGATTGCTGTTTCAATCGCCAGCGACGATGAGACCAGAGCCAATCGGCCGGGTTCTCCCGGATGCGTCTTTCCAGGAACCTGATATGTCCTTCTGTGATTTCGTATTCGCTGGTTTCCCTGGGCTCTTCAAAAAGTGGAACGTAGGTGACCGTGTACCTGCCCCGGCCAATGCGTTTAATATCGCAAAATATCACCACGCTGTTATTCGCTTTTGAGATCTTCTCAATTCCGAGAAATACCGGAGCTTCCTGATTCAGAAACCGGGTCCAGTAAACAGCTTCATTACGTCCCGGCGTCTGGTCGGAAGCAAAGATCGTTATAAACGGCTGGTGACGGAGCATCGCTAGTTTGCGGAGGGTTTGCTTCTTCGGAACCAGAACCGCACCTGTTCGGGATCGCATCCGCAGGAACATTTTATCAAACCAGGGATTGCTAAGCGTCTTATAAATGATGACGGAAGGGTAATCGCTGGCCATGCCCTGAGCCAGACACCCCCATTCCCAATTCCCAAAGTGGCCCACCGCGCCGGAAACGGATCGCCCTTGTGCATAATAGCTATCGGCTAACTCCTTATTGGTAAACACGAAACGCTTTCCCAGCGTTTCGTGAGAAATGGTAAGCATTTTAATTGTTTCCAGCATGATATCAGCCAGATTCCGATAATACTGTGCCTCAATTGATTTTAGTTCTTTTTCTGATTTCTCGGGAAAAGCGTTCCGCAGATTTTCCCTGACTACCGCCAGGCGATAACCCACTACCCGGTACAAAAGGAAACAGAATAAATCGGACACCATGTAAAATAATGGAAAGGGCAATATCGAGATGCCGTATAGGAAAGGGAGTGCAAGATAATAGGCGAGCAGCTTCATCCGCTTTTTTCTCTATTTTTACCGCAATGATACGAAAAACTATCCTACCGATGTGCTATTTGCCTCCTATAAGCTGGTTTTCTGCCTATTTGGGAAGCCATTCCGGGAACACCGGTACTCCGGGTGCCGGCGATCCCAAAGCACATGAACTTTGGATTGAATCGAAAGAACATTTTCCGCGGCAAAGCTATCGGAACCGCTGTCACATCCATTCTCCAAATGGCCTTCTGGCATTGAGCATTCCGGTGCAGAAAGGATCCGGCCAGCATACCGCATTGAAGGATGTCCGCATCAGCCCTCACCATCCCTGGCAGAAGATACACTGGCGCAGTCTGGAAGCCGCTTACCGAAGCTCCGCCTTTTTTGAGTACTATGAAGACGATCTGGTTCCTTTTTACGATAAAAAATTCGACTTCCTTTACGATCTGAACGAACAACTGCTGGCGCTCATCCTGAACTGGCTGAAACAGGAACCCTGCCATCGCTTTACAGAAAAATATTACCAGGAATATCCCCCTGATGTTTTGGATTACAGGGACCAGATTCATCCCAAAAAACCACCCGTTTCGGTTTTGTCTCCCTACTACCAGGTGTTTTCCGACCGTATTGGATTCCTGCCCGATCTCAGCATTATTGATCTGCTGTTCAATCACGGGAATAAAACAGCATCCATGATCGTTGAAGAATCCCGTTGAAAATTGTTAATATTGGCGTTTGAAAGGAAGCACTATGGACACAATCCGCCACGACTGGACAAGGAAAGAAATAACCGACATTTACCGCATACCATTGCTGGAATTGATCCTGAAAGCCGCAGATGTACACCGTCGCCACCACGAATTGGGCGAGGTTCAGATCAGCAGCCTTGTCTCAGTTAAAACCGGCGGATGTCCCGAAGACTGCGCCTATTGTCCACAAGCCGCCCGTTACCACACCGACATCCATGTCCATGGCATGATGAAAGTGGACGAAGTGGTGGAAAAAGCCCGGAACGCAAAAGCCGCCGGCGCCTCCCGGATGTGCCTTGGCGCCGCCTGGCGCGAAGTCCGTGACAACCGTGACTTCGACAAAGTCATAGACATGGTCAAGGCAATCAACAAGGAGCAGATGGAAGTCTGCTGCACCCTGGGCATGCTCACCGAAAACCAGGCCCAGCGCCTGGCCGAAGCTGGCCTCTATGCCTACAACCACAACCTGGATACCTCCGAAGAAAATTACAGTACCATCATCAGCACTCGCACCTATGAAGACCGCCTCCACACCCTGGAACACGTCCGCAAAGCGAATATTACCGTTTGCAGCGGTGGCATCATCGGCATGGGCGAAACCGAAGAAGACCGGATAGGCATGCTGCACACCCTGTCATCCCTGCCCGAACACCCCCAGTCAGTACCAGTTAACGCGCTGGTTCCCGTCAAAGGAACCCCGCTGGAAAACCAGCCTCGCGTACCTGTTCAGGATATGGTCCGAATGGTGGCCACTGCCCGCATCATCATGCCCCGGTCCGTTGTCCGCCTTTCCGCCGGCCGCACTGAAATGAGCCTCAGCGAGCAAGCCCTCTGCTTCCTGGCAGGAGCCAATTCCATCTTCGCCGGCGACAAACTCCTGACCACCCCGAACCCCGCCTTCAATGAAGACCTCCAGATGTTCGACATCCTTGGTCTGCGCCCCCGGGAGGCCTTTAAGGAACGGAAGGGGCCGGTGGAAGCGGAGGAGGTTTAATTTACATTTGCTTTTGCTCATGGTACTTTAATTTCCCCGAGACGGTTCAGCTGCCGGTTGGGGCGTTTCCATTTTATTTTTACCAGCCAGATATCACCGTTGGTCATTCGCCCGTCACGAGGCCATTCTGCAGTGGTGATATAGCTTTCTTCCT
>DATCYD010000183.1:0-10262 GCA_036570465.1 Anseongella sp. | reverse complement strand
ATTGCAGACGCTAAACGCGGAGACATCGGAAATACATCCCTGATGTATGCCCGTGCATTCTTTGAGCAGGAAGGATCAGGGCTCAATTTTGATGCCGTGACCGTGGCACCTTATATGGGGATAGACAGTGTAACGCCCTTTCTGGGTTTCGACGGGAAATGGGCCATTCTGCTTGCGTTAACCTCCAACCAGGGTAACCAGGATTTTCAATACCTGGAAACCGAAGATGATTTTTTGTATGAAAAAGTGATCAGCACTTCTCTTGAATGGGCCGGATCCGACCGCTTAATGTATGTGGTGGGAGCTACACAGGCGGATGCCTTTGCCGATGTCCGCAAGTTGGCACCTGATCATTTTCTGCTGGTTCCAGGTGTTGGTGCTCAGGGAGGGAATTTACAAGAGATCGCCGGGAAAGGCATGAACAAGCAATGTGGCCTGATTGTCAACTCATCGCGGGGGATTATTTATGCCTCCGGAGAAGAAAATTTTGCAGAAATGGCACGCTTTCAGGCAAAGAAGTTACAAACGGAAATGCAACATTTGCTGGAAAAACTATAAATTTGTGTCATGCTACAACGGATCATTGGCTATACCGAAAGACAATCATTCGGTGTGTGTACCTACCTTGCCGACCGTTTCAACATATCGGTAGGGAAGTTGCGCCTGTTTTTTATTTATTCTTCTTTTCTGGCCGTTGGTTTTCCCATCATCTTTTACCTCCTTGCCGGCATTGTCCTGGATATCCGGCATTACGTCCGTTTTCGTCGCAGAAGCAGCGTCTGGGAACTTTAAATCGCAGCGCCTTTACCCCTGGTGAACGCTGGCTTGGTTTGCTTCTATGATTTCGGCTGATTCCACCGCACGGTGAATAGCAGGATCAGCGCCGGCGATGATATTTACATCGTTCCTGTCCAGAATTCCGGAAGAAAGGAGACGGTCAAAATGCACGCTCCCGATCATATAAGCATTATTATGACTGGCATATTGTTCGTGAACATCCTCAAAGATATCGGGAGGAAGGGGAGTAGCGGGATCATAACGGATATACAGCTGAATAAAATAATCATTACTGACCCGCAGATTTTCGTGTAGCTGGTATTTTTTGTATTCGTAGCGGTAGTTATAAGTGAGGGCGGAAATGTCAGAAAGCACCGCCGAACCAGTAGGGTTGCTTCCGGCGCCCTTGCCTACAAAATACTGGTATTCCGAAAAGATACTTTCAACAACAACTGCATTGTATTCATAATCGATACCAAAGAGCTTATTGTCTGGTTTGATGAAACGGGGTAAAACCCCGGCGGCGATGGTATCGCCAATCTTCCGGCAGAAAGCGATCAGTTTGATTTTATACCCCTTTTCCCGTGCGTAATTGGCATCAAAATCAGAGATACGGGTAATGCCATAGTTGAACAGGTCTTCCGGTTTCACAATGATCCCGAAAGAGTGAGCCAGAATAATTCCCAGCTTGTATTTAGCATCATACCCCCCGATATCCAGTGTCGGATCCGATTCTGCAAAACCATTTACCTGAGCTTCTGAAAGTGCCGTGTCAAAGCTCGCATTTTCACGAAACATTTTGGTCAGAATATAATTGGTAGAGCCATTGAAGATGCCCTCCACAGCATTCAACTGATCATTATCGTAGTACTCCTCGAGATTCCGGATAATCGGGATACAACCGCAGGAAGAAGCCTCATAAAGCAACGGCACATTTGACTCCGCCTGAAGACGGAACAACGTTTCAAAATTATCGGCGAGCATCTTTTTGTTGGCTGTTACAACAGCCTTTCCATTCTCAAGAGCTGTTTTAACAATTTCGAAAGCAGCCACCGGGTCGTCGATAAGCTCGACAATCACATCGATTTCATCATTGAACAGCAGTTCATTCTTATCAAGGGTGAAATAATGCGCAGGCAGCGAACGTTTTTTATCAGCGTTCTTGATGCAAATTTTCCGGATCTCCGCCTTGATGCCCTTACTATGGCTCAAGACATTATATAATCCCTGGCCGACGCAGCCAAAGCCGAATACCCCTAGTCTTGTCTTGGAACTATTGCTCATGTTAACTTATCAGATTTTAAATCACTACGTTATAAATACAAAAAACCTCTTCCGACTTGTCAGAAGAGGTTGAGATATGATAATTTGATCTATCTTAAGACTCTTACAAACTTATCTGTCAGGAGTTAGCACCTTTTCCACAGACAAATGTCTCCGGAAGGGTTGCTAAGACGTCATCGGGCCTGTCCCTCGGTCTTTCTGGATAAGCGGTATAAAGAACATTCTTTGCCAGCAAAGATACACACCCTAAACAGGTTTTGCAAATATTCCCCTTTTACCTCCGTTGGTGGAGTTTCTGGTTTCTAGTTGCTTCGCAACAGTTTCTGGTTTCCAGGAGGGCTGTGGGGGAGTTGCCGGGCTCTGGGGCGTTGGATGATGTGTAACAGGCTGTATCAAGCTGAGTTGCGGGCGGCATTGATGTTACCGTAGAGAGAGCGGGTAACCATTTTTTCATAGGTTGCCCTTAATTCGGTATCATCATTGCCATTTTCAAGTTCGTGGAGGCGGTTCAGGGCATATTGCTGAATGGTGAGCAAGGGGAGGACAATGCGTTCCCGGATCTTGATCGATGCCCGTTCTACCGGATAGCTATCCATTAGTTCTGTGGAGCCTGAAACGTCCAGCAGGAATTTTTTTGTCAGCTGATATTCGTCGTAGAGTTTTCGCCAGAACTCGCCGAATTCAGGGTCCTTTTCCAGGTAATGAGTCAAGGGGAAATAGGATTTTGACATCGACATCATGCTGTTATCGATGAGGGTGCGGAAGAATTCAGATTTCCGGTAAAGACGGCGGGCATCATCAATTTTCCCCATTTTTTCAAAACGCGACAGGGCGGTGCCTACGCCGTAAAATCCGGGAACGTTTTGTTTGAGCTGGCTCCAGGACCCTACGAACGGGATGGCCCGAAGGTCCTCAAAGTGGAATACATCCGATTTTTTCCGGCTGGTAGGGCGGCTGCCTATATTGGTTTTGCCGTAATATTTTAAGGTGCCAACCCGGACCAGGTATTCGATGAATTTTGGGTGCGCCTTCAGTTCCTTATAGGAAGTATAGGCCAGATCGCCGAGTTCTTCCAGCATGGACTTGTCTTCTTCGGAGAGCTGGTATTTAGTGTCGGCAAAAAGTTCGTTGGAAATGCCTGCGGTAAGCAGTTGTTCCATGTTGAACCGGGCTGATTCAATGGTGCCGAAATTGGAACTGATGGTTTGTCCCTGTACGGTGAGCTGAATCTCGGCGGTTTCTATTTCGGTGCCGAGCGATGAGTAAAATCTATGTGTTTTTCCACCGCCCCTGGCGGGAGGTCCGCCCCGGCCGTCGAAGAAAATGACTTTGATGCCGTATTTGTATGAAACGGCAGAGAGGGCTTCTTTTGCTTTGTAAATTGACCAATTGGCCATCAGGTAGCCGCCATCCTTGGTGCCGTCTGAGAATCCGAGCATGATCGTCTGGCGGTTGCCCCGGCGGCGCAGGTGACCGGCATAATGAGGGTTGCTGTACAGGGCTTCCATGACCGCAGGGGCATTCACGAGGTCGTCGATGGTTTCAAATAGCGGAATGATGTCAATTTTTACTTCTTCCCGGCTCCAACCGCAGAGACGGATCATGGCATAGATCTCCATCACGTTCAGTACGCTTTGGCAATTACTGATGACATACCTGTTGGCGCCCCGTTCTCCGTTCTTTTCCTGGATCGTTTTGATGGCGTAAATAGAATCGAGTGTATCGCGGGTGATCTTATCGTCAAAGATGTCAGGATTCAGGGTGCCTTCTACTTCATCGAGCAGCTTGATTTGTTCTTCTGCGGGCAAATCACCGAAATCAGGGGGCAACAGGTCGTTGCCAGTATTCTTTTTATACTGCCGGATGATATTTAACAGTACCTGATGATGGATGCGGCTGTCCTGACGGATGTCAAGCGTGGCAAAATGATATCCGAACAACCGGACCTTGCCAATGAGTTCATCCAGCTGATCGATGAACAGGGAGTTATGATGCGTTACAACGAGGTCTCGTATTTCCAGCAATTTCTGAAAGAGTTCATTGATGGGGAGCAGCGAGGGATCCTTTTGAAGAAAGGATATTTCGTACATTTTTTCTTCGAGCTCGCCAACGATTTTGTCCACCCGGTTAAAGGTGAGCCGCCTTCGTAACCGGCGCAAATCCCGGCTGTAGCATTTCAGACCGGCAACGCGAAGGCTGTCAGCCACACGGAGTGAGGTTTCTGCGTCCACATAGGGGTTGCCGTCCCGGTCGCCTCCGGGCCAGAAACCCAGGTCAAAAATATTGTTGACGATCACACTTTCCCCGTCTTCGGGCATGTGTGACCTGATTTCCTGATAAATATTCCCGATGGCTTTGTAGAAGATGTTTTCAAGGTACCAGATCAGGCTTACCGCTTCGTCGTAGGGACTCGGCTGTTCTTTCTTGAAGAAAGGGGTTTTGCCCAGCTGTTGCAGAAGCAAATTGATGGAAGTGAGATCATTTTCCTTGATGGCATGAGCAAGGTCGGTAATGATCCCCAGCACGGCTCCGGGATAAAACTGGGTAGGGTGGGCGGTCAGTACCAGGCGGACCTTGAAGTCCTCCATTTTATTCTTCAGCTGATCGACCCGTTTTTTCTGTTGGGTTTCTGTGAACAGGTAACGCAGACTGCCTATGCCTTCCATATCATTGACATTGGAAAAAGCGGCATCTTCGATAGAATCGAAAAGTACGACCTGTCGTTCGATGAACTGGATAAAACGAAACAATACGTCTATTTTTTCCTGTTCTGTTTTTAGTTCTGTATGCTGGTTGAAAAAATCGTCAATGATCTGCCTGGGATCTTTTCCCTGTTCAAAACCCTTTTCGCAATGGCTGGCAAGTAAGGGGAGTATCACTGCCGTATTGGCTACATCCTTGAATGGTAATGTCAGGAACAGACTGTTGTAAATCTGGTACTTGGCTACAACATCCTGGTTAAAATTCTCCAAAGCCTGACTGGGATTCATAATGTCTGGTGATTTTTATATGATTAAATGAACATGGTTTTCCATCGCAAAGTAACAAAATTAAAGAGACTTTTTTGAGTTTATGCCAATAAAAAGCCCCAAAAAGGGGCTTGAATGGGATGCGTGCCAGCTGGCTGTGAGGGGGATATCTAATAGACGAATACCTTATTACCTACCATTACTTCTTGCTTCTTTTCGTCAAATGTTGCTTTTTGGCCGGTTCGATAAGCGGCATTGGCCATGATCAGTGCAATTGAATGAGAGTAAGCCGCCTCGATGGGTGCATGAGTAGCCTGATTGCGATCCCTGACGCATTCCATCCAGTTACGGACATGTGACCAGGTGAGTGAATCGCCGCCGGTATTGGCTGATGTTTCCACTTTCTGGGCGTCGGAGGCAAGTTCCATTTCGGGCAGGAGATTGGGCTTCATACCCATGGCACTGGCGTGGTTTTTCTGAAGACCGCCATTGGGCGATACCTTGTTTTTGGCTATATCAATCATGCCACCGTTGGAATAATACAATTCTTTGGTACCGCCGGCGGAATTGTGGAAGCGGGAACTATATACGACCTGAAACCCGTTTTCCGGCTCATCATCAGGTCCGTATTCGAATACCGCGGTAAGCGTATCTGCATTGCTGCGTCCGTCTTTCCATTGGTAGATACCGCCGTTGGCGACTACATTCCTTGGATGCTTTAAACCACTGAACCAGTGCACTGTATCTATCTGGTGGGTCATCCATTGTCCAAAAATTCCGGAAGAATACGGCCAGAAAAGGCGGTACTCGAGGTATTTGCGCGGATCCCATTTGTCTTTGGGGCGACTTACTACATACCGGCCCCAATCCGTGTCTGATTCTTTGATGCTCGCAACAAGATCCGGGCGGCGCCATCGACCAGGCTGGTTTACATTCCAGGTCATTTCCACAATGGTAATGGGTCCAAATTTACCTGCCTGAATAAAATCGGCAGCCGCATGATAGTTTGCGCCACTCCGTCTCTGGGTACCTACCTGGAATACCCTGTCTGAACCCTTGACTGCCTTCAGGGCAGCCTTAGCATCGGCCATGGTCTCAGCGAAGGGTTTTTCGCAATACACATCACAGTTGTTGTCAATAGCTTCAACCGTATGATAGGCGTGCTGGAAATCGGCGGTGGCGATCATCACTGCGTCCAGGTCCTTGATATTGTATAGCTCATCGTTATTTACGCAAGCCTTTACAGAATGCCCGATCTTTTCGGCAATTATTGACGTGCCTTCCCGGCGGCGGCGGTTCCAGATATCCGAAACAGCGATCATGTCGAAGTTAAGCTCTTTGGCGGAGGATGCGAACGAAGGCAGGAGGGAAGTTCTGAAACGGTCAGAAAAGCCAACTACTCCTACGTTTACACGATCATTCGCGCCAAGAATTCGACCATAGCTGCTTTTGGAAAAACCCATTGCGCCGATCATCATTCCGGCGCCACCTGCGGCTGATAATTTAATGAATTGTCTTCTGGATGTATTTTTTGCATTCATGACTATATGGTTTAAAGGTTAAAACCCGGAGGATCCCAGTTAATTCAGTTCTCTGATCTTGATACTTTTAAAGCAAACATTGTTGCCGTGATCCTGAAGAAGGATATGACCTTTTTCCGCTTCACCGAAGTTTTTAAAGCCTTTGTATTTGCTGATCGCGACCAGATCGCGGAACTCCTGAGAGCCGCGTACATATTCCACTACCTTTCGGCCGTTCAGCCAATGCTCCACGGTATTGTCAGGCCGTACGACCAGGCGGGCATGGTTCCATTCGCCCGGGTTTTTTACGAAGCGACCTTCCTTATTGGCTTTGATCAAATCGTAAAGAGAAGCCAGTGTGCGATTCCCATCGCGTCCCATTTTGGCGTCAGGATGCCGTTTGTCATCCAGCAACTGGTATTCCAGACCGATGGCCGAGGCATTCTTGACATCGTAATTTTCGGTGACGAAATACTTGATACCGCTGTTTGCCCCTTCGGTCAGTTTAAAATTAAGCTGCAACTCAAATGCACTGTATTCTTCCGCGGTGACAATATCACCTCCGTTTTTGGATTCAGCGCCGCCCGATTCTTCCACGCAAAGCACGCCATCCTTAATGCTCCAGCCTGATTCAGGGAAGGTTTCCTGGTGGGCGCCTCTCCAGCCTTCGGTGGTGGTGCCATCCCATAATAGTTTCCAGCCCTGGGCTTGTTCCTGGGTGGAGACATCATTAGCCAGATTATTTACCACAAAAATATCGTCTGCAGGGGAAGGCTCCAGGTTTTCGGTTTTGATCCGGATATTACGCCAGCGAATTTCTTTTCCGGCTTCTTTTTTATTATTTCCGATTGAATGTACCTGAAGACAAATGATTCCGCTCAGCGTCAGGTCATCCTGAACATTGGCCGTAGGAATGCCGTTCAGCCAGGTGCGGATTGAGCTGCCGATGCATTCAATGCGCGCCTTATTCCAGTCACCCTGTTTGAAAGCCTTCTGGCCCTCGGGGTTCAGGGAAAGCGGATACAGCCAGCCGCGGCGGGCTTCATCATAAATTCCCGCGCTCCATGCCCGTTTTGATGGATCAAGTTCGAATTGATAGCCGTGAACACGTCCTTTCATGATGGTGCTGTCATGGATGCTCCGGAATTGAACTCCGGAGTTGATGGTAGAATCTACCAGAAATTCAAATTCCAGGATGAAGTCGCCGTACTCGCGGTCGGTAGCCAGGAAGCTGTTTGGACTTCCTGTAACAGTGGTGCCAACGACTTCGCCATTTTCTACCCGATATTCCGCCGTGCCGTTCACTTGCTCCCAGCCGGAAAGGTCTTTCCCGTTGAAAAGATCGACCCATCCATCTTCTCCTTGTTTTCCGTTCGTGGAAGTACAAGAGGCCATGGTGGCCAGCAATCCCATTCCGGCAAGGACACCTGCCAGGAGCGGTCTTATTTGTTTGTTGGACATTTTGTGGTAATTTATTATATGTATTGGTTAACTATATTTTCATATAATTCCTGCTTTCCGCTGGTTTGGGCGGGTTCTCCCTGTGCCGCGGCTAAGTTGCGCAGATCTTCAAGACCCAGTTGTCCGTCTTCAAATGCTTTGCCTTTCCCGCTGTCGAATGAGGCGTAGCGATCTTTTTTCATTTTCCTGAGTGGAGAAGCAGAAAGGATCCGGTCAGCCGTTATGAAGGCGCGCGCAAAAGCATCCATTCCACCGATATGTGCATGAACGATATCTTCCAGATCGGTTGAATTCCGCCTCGTTTTGGCGTCAAAATTTACCCCGCCGGTTTTGAAACCGCCTGCCTCCAGGATCACCAGTGCCGATTCTGTCAGCTCGTTCAGGTTGGTCGGGAACTGGTCCGTATCCCAGCCGTTCTGGTAATCGCCCCGGTTGGCATCGATGCTGCCCAACATGCCTGCATCAGCGGCCACTTGCAATTCGTGTTGAAAGGTATGTCCGGCCAGTGTGGCATGGTTTACCTCGATGTTCAATTGAAAGTCTTTTTCAAGCCCGTGTTCGCGGAGAAAACCAATTACCGTGGCTGAATCATAATCATATTGGTGTTTGGTAGGTTCACAAGGCTTGGGTTCGATCAGAAAAGTCCCTTTGAAACCTTGTTTCCGGGCGTAATCGCGTGCCATGGTCAGAAAACGGCCCATGTGTTCCAACTCCCGTTTCATATCCGTATTCAACAGGCTCATGTAACCTTCCCGGCCACCCCAGAATACATAATTTTCCCCACCCAGTTCAATGGTAGCGTCAATGGCATTTTTGACCTGAGCGCCTGCGCAGGCTACCGCCGAAAAATCGGGATTGGTGGCTGCGCCATTCATATATCGTGGGTTGGAAAAGACGTTGGCTGTTCCCCACAGCAATTTGATGCCGGTTTCCTGCTGTTTTTGCTTTGCATAATCAACGATTGCGCGCAGACGACTTTCGTATTCGGCTACGGAACCTCCTTCATCCACCAGGTCCACGTCGTGAAAACAATAGTAAGGGATACCCAACTTGGCAATAAACTCGAAAGCTGCATCCATTTTATCCTTGGCCCGCTCCACCGCATCGGATTTAGCATCCCATGGAAAAGCTTTGGTGCCCGGACCGAAAGGGTCGCCACCAGTATTGCAGAAGGTATGCCAGTAGGCAGCTGCAAACCGCAGATGTTCTTTCAATGACTTCCCGGCAACCTGCCTGTTTTCATCATAATACTTGAAAGCCAATGGATTATCTGATTCCTGGCCCTCATATCCAATTTTATGGATTCCTGTAAAATACATAGTGTTGATCATACAATTTGAGTTTTGTTTTTGCAAGTTACAAAACCCCTTCCCGCTTATAAATTTTTTCCAAGATAAAGATTATGCAATCGATTTAAAAATTATTTTGAAAAAGATTGCGGTCCAAGGGAGGGGGATTACACGGATGCAGGCTTCCTTCGAATCGACTACGGACTTATCTGAGCCTTGCTTCCAGTTCCTGCTTCCAGCGCTGGTAAGCATCCTCTAGCGGAGCGGTATGTGACGCTTGTGGCTCGATGAGGTTGATTCGCTTCAGGTATTGGCCAGCTTCGGCCGGGGAACTGTACAACCCGGCGCCCACGCCTGCGCCCCGGGCGGCTCCGGCAGCGCCATCGGTATCGTAAAGTTCGATGGTGGCACCTGTGAGGCTGGAAAGGGTTTCACGAAAAACGGGGCTGAGAAACATATTTGCATTGCCGGCGCGAATGATACGGGTATCGGTCCCGAGCTGGCGCATGAGTTCCATGCCATAGCGGAATGAAAAGGCGATGCCTTCCTGGGCGGCGCGGAAAACGTGTCCACGGTGATGATTATTTAGATCCAAACCGCCGATAACAGTACCGGTGTAGCGGTTTTTGAGCATGCGTTCAGCTCCATTGCCAAAGGGGAGGATGCTTACCCCTTCCGATCCGGCAGGGATCTGGGCAGCCAGCAGGTTCATTTCCTGGAAGCTGAGCTCATTGCCAAAATTACGGCGTACCCAGGAGTTGAGGATTCCGGTACCGTTGATGCATAGCAAAATACCCAGGCGTTTATGATCCGGGGTGTGGTTTACGTGGGCAAAGGGATTTACCCGGGATTCCTTGTCGTAAACGTTTTGATCGCTAATACTGTACACTACCCCTGAAGTTCCGGCGGTGGCTGCTACTTCGCCGGGTTCCAGCACATTCAGGGAAAAGGCATTGTTGGGC
>DATCYD010000182.1:0-11939 GCA_036570465.1 Anseongella sp. | reverse complement strand
TCAATTAACACATTATTCTCGTCGTATTTTCGATGAAATGTTATTAATTGGTCTCTTCTAGGTCGCTTTGATTGAATTTTTTGTATACTGGTCAAAAGATTGATAATTTCTTCATCCTTTTCCTTTTCTCTCAAAGTTTCCAAGTCAATTTCATTTACATCTTGTTCTGTAGTTGAAAGATTAGAAATCTCTAAATACTTTACAAAGTGTAAGACCCAGTTGAAGAACTGTTTGTCCGACTTCAATTTATCAATTGTATATCTCTTGTGGCCACGATCGTGAATGCCGTTAACAAAATTGAATTTTTTAAACCAGTCAACTATGCTTGCTGATGATTCCTTTCCAAGCGTCGCAAGAAGGGAAAGAAAGAGAACATTCTCTTTCACATCTTCTTCTTTACCAAGTCCTTCCTTAAAGGCAGATTTATTAATCTCAATTTTTTGAAAATCTCTTTTGAATAGATATACTTCTTTGCTCGTTGTATGAAATAGCCATTCTGCTATAATTTTGTCATAGTCGATTTCAAAGCCATAACGATACTTTATTGCATTATGTATAAAAGAAATTTCAAAAAAGCTAGATTCTTTTTCGGTTGTCGTGTATAAAGCAAATTTTTCTAAAGGAAATTTTCTTTCGCTGTCATCCATTAAAGCGTCCCTGAAAGAGTTCAAGACTGTTTGTTTCATAAAACCCATTGCTTCAAGAAGATTACTTTTGCCACTTGCATTGTTACCATAAATCACAGCAGATTTAAGCAAGTTCAATTTATTATCTGCGCCAATCACATGGCTATCTTGGTGTTCCTTAAATGACTTGGCTGCGACCATTGAAAGTGTTGTCAAATCTTTAAATGAAAGGAAATTTTCTATACTGAATTCTATTAACATCGTTCTATCTTCTTTAAATTTCGACTACAAAGATACATCAAAATTAGAAAATTGCAAAAAAATAGCAAATTATCATTTTTGATCATGAAAAGCTTCGGAGGTCCTAAATATCCACATAAAATTATCGCATCACGAAGAGCCTCCCCAATAAATTTGATGCCTTTCAGGCACCGACATGTCCTTATCACTTCATTTCCTTGCTATCAAGCTTTTCCAATTCCGGATCATTCATCATCCGTTGAATTTCCGCAGCAACGATTTCCTGTACTTCCTCCTTGATCTGAAGGTAATTTCGCTGCACCATCTCGCCGTTTATCTGCCGGATCACTGGAATGGACTTGTAGCTTCTTTCTTCCCGTTTTATGGAGTCAAAATCGTTCTGTATTTCACAATGGAACGCTTTGAGGGGGATTTTCTGCTGGGGAGTATCGGCTACCATTCCGACAAATTCCCCGGAAGATAAAGCTGCGATCCGGGAGGCGGGAACGGCATAATCCAGTTGCTTTGATTTGCTGATAGAGGTATCCATCCGGTTAATCGAAAGGCTCTGTCGGTCTTGTAAGATCTTACCGATCCGCTCACTCATCTGACGTGCGCTGTCACCGGTTACCTGCCCGGAAATAACATTACCCACCGTATTGACAATCACATCGGCCTGCTCCTTTCCGTAATCCTTGCGGAGTTGGCTGGTATCCTGGATTCCTAAAACAGCAGAAATTAAATTCGATCTCCCAGTGCTGATTGTTGGTATAATGTCGGCGGTCAGGGTAGGAAATTCATCAAAGATCAGCATGGATTTCAGCCGATCCTTCTTGTTGATGATCTTCAGCAACCGGTTCAGGTAAAGAGAAATGACCGCTCCGTAAACTTGAATTTTCTGTGGATTATTCCCCATACAGAGTACTTTCGGATGCTCCGGATTATTAATATCCAGAGAGAAATCGTTTCCGCTTAATACATAATAAAGCTGCGGGGAAGACAGCCGAGCCATTGCAATTTTAGCTGAAGCTATCTGCCCTTCGAGCTGTTCGGGTGCTTTTCCCAAGGCGGCAACAAAGGGATTGATATAAGTTTCCACTTCTTTCTCGAGACGCAGTACAGAGAATAGCTTGTAATAATCTACCTGCATAAATTCAATGACATGTGGTAGCGTGCAATACGCCCCATCCTGATATTTCCGGAGAAACCAGATGACCGCTGTGACGAAGTTGATGGCCGATTCTACGAAGAAATCGCCTTGCTTTTTCTGCCACTGACGGTTCAGGCCGTACAGAATGGTGCGTGCCGATTCGGTAGCATCGGTGATGTCCAGCATGGCTGCCGGCTCCAGTGGGTTGCAGCGGTTGCTTCGGGTCAAATCATCAAAATTGATAAAAAAGCAACCAGATTTTTTGGAGTACCGATGTCGGTTTTTGAGCCAATGATTATAAGCGATGAGTGATAGATCAGGGAACTTAAAGTCATATACCAGCATGGTGTACGGCTCAAATGGCGCGGGACGGTTAAGCGCCTGGGATATAAAATGGCGGATGACATAGGCCGTTTTTCCCGCTCCCGGATTGCCGGACACGATACAGGCGCGAAAGACGGCCACCAGGTTGATCCATGAGCGCCTCACTTTCCCTCTAAGACGATATTTTGCCGGGAGATTGATGCTGTATTCGTTGGTCAGCAGTCGTTCTTCCTGCGGAAAAGTTTCATTTTGGGCATTGAATATGTCCCCGCTCAGGTTGCGTTTAATGATCCGGGATAAAAGCGTTCCGCCGGTAAGCACCAGCAGAAATCCTGCGCAACACGAGATCATATAAACAAGGGAAACCTGAACAGTTCCCATGCCCGAACCGAGGACAAAACAGCTCCCGAAATAAATCACTAACCCGCAGATAAGGTAAGCAGCAGCGGTTTTGTAGCTAATCCTTTCGTCCTTTTTTCCTTTGGCTCCCAGCAGGGAAACTATCAGCAAACCCAAGGCAATCAGCTTGGAACGATGAAAGACATCAAACAATCCGGTATGGAAGATATTATCCAGTATCCTGTCTGACAACTCCGATACCAATCTCCACTTGTCAAAAGCTCCATAGCAATAATAATAGTAATGCAGGCCTAAAACAACAATAGCCATCAGCCTGGTCATGTCTAAAATCTTCCTCAGCGCCTGTTCGTTCTCTCCTGTTGACATAAAGCATGGTTTTAAAAATGATCACCGTTTTTTCTTCTTCTTTTTCTTTTTCCGCCATTCATAGGGGACATATTGGGAGGCATATTCATATTGCATGAGCCGCTCCAGAAGGGATATTTCCTTGCTTTCCGTTAGTGGATCGGCTGATTTTTCGTGCGGATTTTCGGCAGGAACGCGGGAAGGAACATCTTTTTTGAGCGGGAAAGTCTGTTGCAATTTGTCGGCCTGCTGCTCCAGTCGCAGCCTATCGGTAAGCCCTTTCGCGCTATAGGATTTTCCCAAAGCGCTGCCGTTGAACACACATTTGGAACGCATGTCCACATAGGTAATGCCGTAGGCCAACCCTTCCTTGCTCTTCCTTATCACCATCCTGATCCTGGAATTTTTGAGCGCTTCGTCAAGGCTTTCAAGAGATGCAGGCGCAGCCGATCTAATCGTAAAATCAATCGTGGATTTCAGCTTTTCCTTGTGCGGCTGCCTTGCCACATCGTTTTTCAGAAACCGCATTTCCAGTTTTTCAAGGGTCGGCCGGTTATAGAATAAGCTGGCTTTGATCGGCACACCAATAGGCTTTCCTTTTTCATCTAACACGCGGTAAAGAAGCCCCCGGCGTTTGTACGTCCGGGAATCCTCGCTGCCTCTTTCAGCGCTCACATTATAAAGCCCCAAGACTGCATTCAACTCTGCAAGCGAGGCATATTTATACTTTTTCAATACCGTTTCCAGCACATTTCCGATAGCCTTCCTGGTCTCTGATATACCGTAGATCACCTTGGTAGCATCCACCGGTATCAGGGTAAAAACCTGTCTTTGGTGGTCTTCGGCGCGGACCAATCCGTACTTTTTTTCCAGTGCTTTTCTTGCAGGTTCAGATAGGTTTTTCCCGATGTTCTGCGTCTCGATACGCTCGCCGTCCAAGCCTACTTTTACGGTAGCGATATGTAAATGTGGATGTGCGGCATCATCATGACGGTACACCAGATAAGGCTGGTTTCCAAAGCCAATCGCTTCCATGTATTCGGACGCAATGGCTTTCATGGTCGCTTCAGTCAGCCGCTCGCCAACAGCAAAATTCAAGGAAATATGTATGCTGTTTGCCTCTACGTTCGGGTTCGATTCAGCGGTACGAAGCAGCATGTTGAGTCGCTGACTTTCGGTTAGATGTTCCGCTGCTACCGGATAATTTTCGGCCATCAGCAGCTCGGCGCAGCCCGCTTTCACCTTGTTCTCGTTATAATGAAAAGTCCTTCTGATTGATCTGCCGGGACGAATTACCGCAACCATCTTTCCGAAGTTTTCGCGATGAAACCTTTCATGATTTCAATGCTCTCAAACAGCGATCTCTTTTCCAGTTCATAACTGATTACCCAGGCTTTTATCTCCTCGTATTCGTCCATGATATGGAGTTTGTGAAGCATCTGGTTGTAGTTATTCCCTACTCCGTTCAGGTCTTTTTGAAGGCGCGTGAGCACGACAATAATGTCTTTCAGGGATTCGTCCCTGGTTCTTGCGATCATCGGTTTTCCAAGCAGGATCTTTCGGGCATATTTACTCAAATGGGTTTCGGTAGTCCGGGAAAATTGCTTAACTAACTGCCGGTGTTCCGCTTCGTCCAGGCGCAGGTGCAGCCATTTGTTTTTAATGTTTTTTGTCTTTTCCATCACTAATCATTTTCACATTTCAAACATTGATTTTTTCTATTTCAACAGGCCCACGAGTTCCGAGTGAGGGTCTTCCTATAAAAAGCCGTGATACCGGCTGACATCTTGCCGTTTCCGGATACGACAGGGAAACCCCGTTTTTACAATTCTTCTCCTGGTGGATGATCCTTTTCCCTTCGAAGAACACGGCCGAGACCAGCTATGCTACCAGGGGAGCAGATCATCTCATTGAGGTCTTTGTAATTTTTATAGAATACGCTTTTATCAAGGTACTTCGCGCTCAGGGAACTTGCATATAGCGCGCAGTTTTTCCCGGCGGAATCATTGTCCAGGTAAAGGTGAATTTGCTGATAGGCTTCCATCACCTGCCTTGTTTTCTCAAAAAGGGAAAGGCTGTTGAGAATAAGGAAATCATATTCTTTTTTTATCCCGGCGTCATCCAGGATGGTCAGAAAAGAAAGGAAGTCCATAAAGCCTTCAAATACGGAAAGGGTATTTGCGCCGGTTTTCACGGTGGTAATATCTTTAGGTGAACTGCTCCCTTTAAAAAAAGAGCTGCGCAGCTCAAAACCTCCGGAGTTATTCTGAAAGCCAATCGCGAAGCCTGCCTTCTCAGCGATCGTGAAGCGAACTTCTTTGCAATACCGGTCGGCAATAGCGGTCGCTATTCTTCTTTGCCGTAGATAAGCCAGCAGGGAATAAGAAAACAATGAATTCACTTTCAGCACAGTAAGCGGTGAAGGTGCAGCCGTTTTTACCGGCGCCTTTCGGAAAGGCTTATGAATAGAAAAGTTTCCCGAAAGAATTTGAAGTACCTCGCCGACGGTACAATCGTGATAGCGGATAGCAAAGTCCAGCAGGTTACCGCCGACGCCTTCCCCGAAATCATACCAACGGTTGATCCTTCGGTTGATCTTAAACGAGGCAGTACGCTCCTCCCTGAAAGGAGAAAAATACCAAAAATCATTTCCACGGATTCTTACCGGCCGGATGCCCAGAGATGCCAGGTAATCCACCAGGTCGATGTCTTTTGCCCGGGCGCAGGTGAAGCGCCGTATTCCATTATCCATACCACACGATTTACATTCACACTAAGGGAAGCAGTGATACAAAGGTAGAAGCAATACCAGGGTAAACCTTGAGTTATTCAAATTCTAAATAACTGAAAAGCCGCATTCTGTCTTAACTTCGTGAGCTAGTAAATAATAAATATTGTGAAGATGGAAAGTAAAGATTTGAAGTGGCTGTACAGCACGATCTTGTCTACTCCAGGTATGGAGGATAGCGTAAAACTGGATTTTAGGGTGAGAAGGAAACTGGTATTACTTCTGGTACAATTAATAGGACGGGGTCTGGAAGTTAAGGGAAATGGGTTTCCCGAGGCTGTTGAAGCTCCTTTATTAGAAGAGCTTCAACAATTGTCTCAATCTTTTTTAGAGAAGGCCGGTTTACAAGCCTTGTCCGATAATCTTAAACGGTTGCAGCATTAATGCACCTGGCAGCTTTGAAAGAGCTGTTTATTCTACTTGGAATTGGTTGATCGTTTCAATGATTACTTCGCTTGAAATCACACCACCAATGGCCAGTTTCTGCAAATTGTCATTCTGGTTAATACTCGGATAGGATTCGGCTACTATTCCCAAGATATAGGGGACAGCTTTTTGAAGACTATGAACAATATCACCATTATACATTTGAGAATATTGGGATTTTAAAATAACCAGACTGCCGCTTGAGCCTCCAAAAGTATTGGCATCGATCAGAAAGCCATTAAGTTCGTCTCTTTTGAAGAGTTGTTTTAGCTCCGGACTAAAATAATACGCTTCTTTGGGATCCGTGGCTATGTACCCGCCACGTAATAAGGGGCTTGCATTCCGGCTGTTATAGAAAAAGCTGGGATAGCCAATGAAATAAACGGGATCACCAATTGATAAATTCCGTTCTTCTATAATAGTTTTTGTAGCAAGCATAGCAAAAGGCATTATATCGTCTCCTATAGAATCAAGCTTATTTCTAATAAAAAATGAAGTAAAATCAATAACGGCAACGTCCTCACCATTTGCATTGATTTTAATGTAAGAGTATAGAGTTGCATTGTCATAAATAGGAATAGGAACATCAATAAATTTATCGGTACCGGTTTGCCAGGGTGCGCTAATCTTAAACGTGATTTCAGATGCGGCATTCGCTTGAGGTAGCACATGCTTGTTAGTCACTAAATAGAATTTAACAGCTTCACGCTCCCCTTCCGTTATAAAAGGCTTTGCAATGAGAGTCCCGGTACCAATATGAGTGCTACCAGATTGCCTATCCGTGTAGGTAATAAGTCCTACACTACCATAAATTGATCTCGTCCAGTTGTCTACATTATTATTTTCCTTAGTGAACTGTGGGTTTGGGGTTTCTTGTGCATTCATTGTTAACGGGAATACTGTCAGTAATAGTAAATATTTTATCATGGCTAAAGTTAGTACAGCAAGATACTGAAAATAAATACAATAAGCCCAGATTTCCAGCTTGTATTTTTGATAATCAGGGTCGGACAAGCAATAAAGAAAAGAACTACATCAGCCCCTCATCTGCAAACGAGTAAAAGCCCTCTACACTAAGGATCACATGGTCAAGGACTCTAATGTTGAGCAGCTTTCCTGCGTCCACCAGTTGCCTGGTCACCCGCTTGTCCGCCTCGCTCGGATTGAGGTTACCGGATGGGTGGTTATGGGCTACGATCATTTGTACTGCCCCGGATTTCAGGGCGGCGGCCATCACCAAACGAATATCAACTATTGTGGCTGTCATCCCTCCGGTAGCTATGGTGCAAATGCCCAGGACTTTATACATTCTGTTTAGCAAAAGGATTTTGAACTGTTCAACGAACCCGATCTTTCCTTTATCCCAGGTAGTTTTAAAAATGACGCTTGCTTCCGAAGCCTTAGCAACCCTCGGGCGTTGGGCCAGGTCTTTTGGTGCGTTGTACACCAGGTCAATTTCTGCAATCTCGAAATGAGCTGAAGTTTCCATAATTTAAATTTTAATGGTTAAAAAATCAATTATGGAGGCGTGTCCGGTGAACCAGCGGAATGGGGCAAGGTGGAGATGAACATTTTATGGTAAATAGCGAAGCGGTTTAAGGAGTAAAATGTTCATACTACCTTGAGTGCGGAGGTATGTGCGGCGGCCCCCCCTTTCCGCTGCTTCGCCGACCTTTGCTGGAATGATTGATGCAAAACCTTCCCGGATCAGCATCAGGGGTTCATCAATATATAAGAGGAGAATATTCTTCCCGTCAGCCTTCCAGTTTCCAGGCAGCGAGAAACCACAAAAAAAATCCGCGGCCTTCCGGTGCATTCTTTGCGGGGCAATTGGGGAAGGGGGGAGAATGCGCTGGAGGGCTGCACCGCTTCCCGGCCCCGCAAGTTTTCCGGAAGCGTGGAGCCATCGGCCCTGGCGGAAATCTTGCGGGGAGCCGCCGGTCAGGAGATTTTAACCGGCTGCGCCTGGAAGGTACTCAGGTTAATAAAGAACCCGCTAACGGTGGTCATGCCATTGCGCAGGAACTGCCAAAAGAGCGAGGCTCCCAGGTTGGCAATCGCAGGGTTGATAAAAAGGTCTTGCTTATCGAGGGCTTCGGCCACCGAACAGCTTGGCGTATCGTTATCGGACTGGCTTGTCAAGCGCTCATTAAAGCGTTCGGTAATCATGGGCAAGCTCGCCACTGCACGGAAGCGGCGGGAAGCCGGCTGCGCAATTTCCCCGATGGTAGAAAGCAGCACCTGCCCGGTGGTTTTGCCGTTCCCGGTATCCATCCAGTAAAGCGGGGCATCCCGGTGGTAGTGACCCTTCCCGGCCATCTTGTTCAGCACGGCCGCAATTTCAAAGCGGGCGTGGGAGGTATCCACACAGGATACATACACATTGGAAAAGGCATCTTCAGAAATGGCCTCACCTGGGAATTTTCGTTCTTCGGCTTTCCAACTTGTTCCAAAGAAACGGTTTACCCGGTTTATCAGGGCCACCGATTTGGCCAGTCCAATTTCCGATGATGCAAAAAGCTGTCGCCCGATGTTGGCAGAGCTCACCCGGTCATCGTCCCAAAGAGTGAGCTGCAACCCGGCATGTCCCAGGGCGGTAAGGGCATGGTTCATTTTTGCCAGTGCGGTCAGCATGTGGCTGCCAGTTCCTCCCGCCCCGATCAGGTGAACGGTCACCGGATTGGTAGGATTGATCAGATAGGGATGCGCGAAGTGTATCGCTTCTTTTTTCGTTTTCATGACAAGAGTTGTTTTAAAGTTACCCCCGAAGGGATGAGTATTTCCCCGGGGAATTTCAGGCAGGTTCCTACCAGTCCTTTCCATAGGGAAACCATGTTCCGCCGGACAGGGACATGCCCCTGCATAGCATGACTGAAATAGGATCGAAAGAAGCAGGTTTGCCATTCTTCCATAAAGCTTTCCAGCCCTGCTATATCTTCCATATCGAACACTGCCGTACCCATGCACACGCTGCCATTGGCATATACGTTAAAAAAGGGAGCATGATACAAGCGGGTGCTAACAGCAGGTCTTCTATTTCCTTTTAACGCATACACCCAAAGTCCTTTTTTACTTGCTTTCCAAACCATTGCGGGCAGGTCAGCTTCCCCGCAGGGGATGCCCAGGTTTTCGCTGAAAAGAAGGGATCCCCGCTGCGGAGGCGTGTACCAAACGGCAAAACCCTCTTTTCCCAGGTGAAGATGCAGCAACCACGCGTTCAAGCCTTGGCACGACTACTTCCTTGACTTTCTCATGGAGGGGATGCGGAAGATAGTCGTCTCTTGATTCCGGGGAATCGAAGGTCATGAGAAAGCCATGAGTAAAATCTTCATTCAGCCCTTCGTCGCCATTATAAGGGCCGTATTCCATTCTCAGCAGTCCGGGAATTTTCCCCACCATCTCCTTCATGATGCGAAAACATTCCCCTATTTGCTGCTCTGAAACAGCCGGTTTGAATTTGAAAACGCCAAAATGTCTAACCATTGTATTAATTATTTCAAGGTGCGGATATAGGCGAGCAGATCAGCGATTTGCTCATCGGTATAACTGTCTGTCAACCCTTCTACCATGAAGGAACGATCCAGGAATCGCTCGCTTTTAATATCCCCGGCCGCGATAAATAGCTTACTGCCTCCCATGAAGGCAATGGTGGTACCGAGCTCATCTCTTTTAATCAGGTGCCCCTGTATGCTGCTGCCATCTTTCTTTACCACACTAAAGATGCGATAACCGGCTTCCACTGCGGCGTCAGGGTCGAGTATAGCCGTCAGGAGGGCTTTGGGTTCCCGGTTGGCGGAACCATCCAACGCAGGTGCAATATCTTCTCCCTGATCACCTACCTTATGACACAGCAGGCAGGTCTGAAAGAGTACTTTCCCATTTGTGGGATTTCCCTTTTCTTCCTTTGCAATGGCCATGTACCGGTCAAATTTTGCATTGAACGCCTGCTTTTCTTCCTCCTCACGTTTTTTTACCCCGTTCAAAATGGCCGCGCCGCGAAGGTCCGGCCTGTTGGATTTATAAATCCGTTCGGCCGTAGAAATATCAAAGGCTGCAAGGGATAAGCGTTCTTCGTCAAACATAGTCATTAGTAATTTGCCGCCTTGCCTTGATCCGGCTAATACACTGGCCAGTAATTTCTTTTCAGCAAGATGAAGGTCCGGGATCCAATTCCGGATAACTTCAAGTCCCCTGGTTGAATCCACTTTTGAAAGGCTGTGCAATGCGGAAACACGTGCATTGAAGCTGAGCTGCTCATTCTGAGCTGCCTGAGCGAAAACAGCTTTATTCGCTTCCAGATCGTTTTCCAACACCTTCAAGGCAAGGAGGAGCGTTTTGTCGGGAGTTTGTTCCTGTTTTATTACAGCAATAACGGTTTTACGTAAATTTCCAATGTTTAAACGTCCTGCGGCATCTAATGCCAGGTTTACAGCGGATAGGGAATCACTCAGAAGTAATTGATGAGCAAGCGGGCGCAGTAACCGGGAGAGCTCGCTTGATTGGACCCGGGCCTGATTTTGCAATGCAAAATGAATATAAGCCGCCGCGTAAACCCCATCTTGAATTACAGGCTTTACCATTTGATAAATTTCCTTGTTTTCAAGCATTCCGGCAATGCTGATAAAGGTAGATTCGTCCAGTTCAGCAATGCCCGCCTTCGGCCAGAATTTTAGAAAGGCGAGCTCTTTTTCTTCTTTCGGCAATGCCTGAATGGCCCAAAGTAAATTTTTGACAGGAACCTTGCTTGCAGCGGGGGAACTGATATATGCGTGCAATTCTTCCGGATATTGTTCCAGGGCCTTGCGGGCAAGAAAGCGTTCGAATTTTCTTTCATAAGCACCGCCCAGTGAATTGCCTGGAAGGGCCGGCTTGCAGGCACGTACGAGCATCTCAATGGTGGCCCGGTTTGCCACCCCGATTTCTGTCAACGTACGTATTGCCTGGGAACGAACGGTGGGGCTTATATCTTCGATCAAATCTTTTATTTCATCAGGTAGTTGTGAAGGATCAAGATCAAAGCTTGTTAATGAACGCACAGCTTCACGGCGCAGATGGTGCAGGGGGGATCTTAACAACTCCGATAATAGTTCTTCATCATAGTGTTTGATCCCTTCCAACGACCAGAGCGCGTGGATACGGGTAACCGTGTTTTGTGTGGTATCCATGGCCAGCGAAATGAGGTCAGAAGCCAGTCTGCGGGTCTTCTTCATCGGTCGGTCGGCGATCTGGTGCCATGCCGCCCGTTTGGCCCAAAGGGAAGGTGAGCCCAGGTAGTCCGTGAGTTTATTTGTTTTGACTTTATAGAAGTCAGGAATATCACGAAACTTTTGTTCCATCGGTTTCTCACCAACATATCGTATCCGCCAGATCCTTCCGTGGGTCTTATCCCGGCCCGGGTGATCGAGTGGAAGCTCGTTGTGCGAAATCACTTTGTCATACCAGTCAGCAATATAGAGGCATCCGTCAGGACCGAATTCAATATTAACCGGCCGGAACCAATCATCTTCGGACTTCAGAAGATCGGGCAGCAGTTTTGCCGTTACCGAGCCATCGGGGTTTCTGACAATCCTAACGCAATTGATCGTACTTGTAATCGGGTTTGCAAGAAAAGCGACATTATTCCATTCTTCGGGGAATGATCCATTGCTATCTTCCGAAAATGCCAAACCGGAAATTCCTG
>DATCYD010000181.1:0-9168 GCA_036570465.1 Anseongella sp. | reverse complement strand
TTACATAAAAAGTAAAATTATTATGAAAGCGGTCACCGCGTAATTTTCTCGTGTCTATTGGTATATTTGGCAGGAACCTTTATGAAACCCTGAAACGAATGTCAGTTTATACCAAAGAAGGGCGGCTTTTTATCGTCCTGGGCTGCTTTTTTGTAGCGAATGCCGTGGTAGCGGAATTTATCGGAATCAAGATTTTCACGGTAGAGGGGACGCTTGGAGTGCCGCCGTTGAATATGACGGTGCTGGGTTTTGAAAATCTTTCGTTTAATATGTCGGCAGGGATACTGAACTGGCCCATTGTGTTCATTATGACTGATATCATTAATGAATATTATGGACGTAAGGGAGTGAAGTTCCTTTCGTTCCTGGCTATTTTTTTGATCGGATATGCGTTTTTGGTGGTGGGTCTGGCTATTTGGGTAGAACCGGCGGATTTTTGGTCAACAACCAATGGGTTCGATATGGATAAGGCTTTCAATAATGTCTTTGGGCAGAGCCTATGGAATATTTTTGGGTCAATTACGGCCTTTCTGATTGGGCAGCTGGTGGATGTGGGAATCTTTCATCGGATCAAGAAATATACGGGCGAACGAATGCTATGGTTGCGCGCAACTGGTTCAACTGTCGTATCTCAGATGGTGGATTCATTTGTGGTGACCTTTATTCTCTTTTATTGGAATCCGAATTTTGCTTGGACTTTTGACCGGGTGCTGGCTATTGCCTCTGTGGGATACCTTTATAAATTCCTGATCGCGGTGCTGATTACACCTATTTTATATCTGGTGCATCGTATTATTGATGGCTACCTCGGAAAAGAAGTGTCACAGACGATGGTAAAACAGGCCACGACACGCTGAGAATCAGCTTTAAGGATATGGCTAATTCCTGGTTTCGTTTTAAACAATTTACAGTTCATCAGGATCGTTGCGCCATGAAAGTAGGTACTGACGGCGCCTTGCTGGGTGCTTTGGCGCCAGTACCTCTGAAGGGAAAAATATTGGATATTGGTACGGGAACAGGGGTCGTGGCGCTAATGTTGGCTCAACGAAGCGATGTGGAGATTGATGCGGTGGAGATTGATGCGGTGGAGGTTGATGAAGGAGCGGCTCGGCAAGCGGCGGAAAATATTCGGGATTCACCCTGGTCTGATCGTATTCAGGTGATCCATGCGGACTTTAGGGACTTTTACCAGTCGTGGAAGAACAGGTATGATGTGATCGTTAGTAATCCGCCGTACTTTCGTCATTCGCTTCGGTCGGAATTACCCGAAAAAGCTCTGGCCAGGCATGCGGAGGAGGATTTCCATAAGGATTTATTGGCTGGAAGTGTTTTGTTGCTGTCGCCTTCGGGTAGGTGTTGTTTCATCTTGCCACCGGAGGGGGCTGCACTGATGGAAGTTGTTGCACACGAAATGGGAATGGTGGTCCGGAGCCGGGTGGATGTTTATTCGAAAGCCGGAGGAAAGTTGATCCGGCAGGTCATTACCCTGGAGCGGAACGATGCCGGCACAGATCGGGACGTGCGGCCTGAAACGGATTCATACATGCGAGGTCTGCACCCATCAGGACGGTTTTCATCAGGAGTTTATACGTTCCCGGTCCTGGCTGAGAGACAACTGGTCATATACGAAAATAACGGTGAATATACCATGGAGTTCCGCGAACTGATGCGATCTTTTTATTTAAATATTTAATTACAGTAATAAATGAGAATTGGTTTAATATCAGATACTCATGGTGTGTTGGATAAGGCAGTCTTTACCCATTTCGATCAATGTGATGAGATTTGGCATGCCGGTGATTTCGGAACCATGGCAGTTGCTGAAGAGCTGGCGGCATTCAGGCCACTGAAGGGAGTTTATGGGAATATTGACGGACGGGAGTTACGGGTCAATTTTCCGGAAACAGCCGGGTTTACCTGCCAGGGGTTGAAAGTGATCATGCGGCATATTGGCGGGTATCCGGGACGTTACGCTCCGGGGGTAAGAGCCCTGCTTGAAAAGGAGCGCCCCGGCCTTTTTATTGCCGGACATTCTCATATATTGAAGGTGATCCATGACAAGAGGCTCGGTCTGCTGCATGTCAATCCGGGTGCGGCCGGACGGGAAGGTTTCCATAAAGTACGTACCCTGATAAGGTTTTCTATCGATGAGGCAAAAATTCATGATCTGGAAGTGATCGAGCTTCCCAAACGGTAAATTTTTCCTAATTTTCCATCGTTACTAAATTAAACCGTTACCAAATCAATAGGTTAAACCATGTCAAAAGTTACCACATTGGGTCAGTTCATTATTGAAAGACAGGCTGATTTTCCTTATGCCAAGGGGGAGTTATCCCGTTTGCTTCGTGATATTGGCATTGCTTCAAAAATTGTGAACCGGGAAGTCAGTAAGGCAGGGCTGGTGAATATTCTGGGAGAAACGGGAGATACGAATGTGCAGGGCGAAAAGGTGAAGAAGCTTGATATTTATGCCAATGATCAGTTTATTTCAGCGCTGAAAAGTGGCGGTGAATGTTGCATGATCGCTTCGGAAGAAAACGAAGGGCTTATCTATATCGATTCGGAGATATCCAGCGAGGCGAAGTATATCGTGGCAATTGATCCGCTGGACGGGTCATCAAATATCGATGTAAACGTATCGGTGGGTACGATTTTTTCGGTTTACAGAAGACGGTCGATGGATGTACCGGTTGGCATGGATGATGTGCTGCAACGGGGTATCCGGCAGGTAGCTGCTGGCTATGTGATCTATGGTTCGTCCACCATGCTGGTTTATACAACAGGCCGGGGCACCAACGGGTTTACACTGGATCCTTCCATCGGTGAATTCTGTCTTTCACATCCGGATATGGATATGCCCAAAACAGGTACCATTTATTCAGTGAACGAAGGTTATTACGTTCATTTCCCGGAAGGTGTAAAGCAGTATATTAAATATTGCCAGGTGGAAGACGCGGCCAGCAACCGGCCTTATATTTCACGGTACGTGGGTTCGGCGGTTGCCGATATTCACCGAAGCCTGATCAAAGGTGGAATATTTATCTATCCGTCTTCCAGTCATATGCCCAGTGGCAAACTCCGTTTATTGTATGAGGCGAATCCGCTTTCGTTTGTAGTAGAGCAGGCCGGCGGATGTGCTTCCGACGGCTATCACCGGATCATGGAGCTAAAGGCTACCGGGATTCACCAGCGTACGCCAGTGTTTATCGGTTCGCAGGAAATGGTTCTCAAATCCTTGGAGTTTATGGAGCAGTTTTCGCCAGGTAATCAACCGGACGGGCGTTTAGCCGGTTCAGCAGCAAGATAATTCCGCCCACTACAAAAGGAATGCTCAGCCATTGACCCATGTTCAGTTCCATATTCTGTTCGAAAGCCACCTGTACATCTTTGTAGAATTCCACGAAGAAGCGGAAGCTGAATAGTGCGATCAGAAAAATGGCAAAAATTACCCCGTTTTTCAGGTGACGTATATTGCGTTGATAGAACCAATAAAGAAAGGCGAAGAGCAGAAAACAGAATAATGCTTCGTAGATTTGTGTCGGATGTCGCGGAAGGTTATCCACGCGTTCGAAAATAAAGGCCCAGGAGACGTCGGTAGGTTTTCCCACGATTTCCGAATTAAGAAGGTTTCCCAGGCGGATGAAGCCTCCTCCCAGGGCCACCACAATGACAATACGGTCCAGGACCCACAGGTAGTTGCGTTTGTATTTCCGGCAGAAAAGAAACAGCCCGGTAATGATCCCGATTGCCGCTCCATGGCTGGCCAGTCCGCCCTGCCAGATGAAAAGAATCTCCGCCGGATGCTGACTGTAATATGACCAATCGTAGAATAAGCAGTGCCCCAGGCGCGCTCCCACGATGGTAGCCACGATCATGTAAATGGTCAGGGAATCGAGCACCTCAATCTTGATATCTTCCTTTTTGAAGATCTTCTGCATGATGTAATATCCGGCCACAAAAGCCAGCGCCCACAGCAGGCCATACCAGCGGGGGGCGATGAAACCCAGGTCGAAGATCTCAGGACGGGGATTCCAGTGAACGTAATTAAAGATCATATTGCCAAAAGTACAATTTTTTTTTAGCGGAGAAACCCAGTTTGGAAATAATCAAATTGTGCCGGACTCAAAGCCTGCATCCGGCGGAAGGGAGGGAGCGAGTGCCGCGGCTACTGCCAGTTCATCACAGCGTTCGTTTTCGGCATGTCCGTCGTGTCCTTTGACCCATTTGAAGCGAACATGATGTTTCTTGTAAATGCGATCGAACCGTTTCCACAGATCAGCGTTCTTTTTACCCTTGAAATTTATTTTCAGCCAGGACTGAAGCCAGCCTTTTTCCACCGCGTCCACCACATATTTTGAGTCGGAATAAACCAGGACGGTTTGTTTCTCTTTTTTTAACGCTTCCAATCCTGCGATCACAGCCAGTAATTCCATGCGATTGTTCGTGGTTTTCCGAAAACCCTGTGAGAGTTCTTTGTAATGCTGGCCTGCGCGAAGGATTACGCCGTAGCCCCCTGGTCCCGGGTTGCCCCGGGAAGCCCCGTCGGTAAATAGTTCGATCATTGCCCGCAAAGTACGTCAAATGCCCGCAGGCCTGCAAGTACTTTTCCCGACAGGCTAAAAGTCGTCGTATTCGAAATTTCCGCTTCCGATGAGCACTCCATCCATATAGATCTTCCAGTCTTTTGAAGATTTGCTTAAAGTAACGAGGTCGTAATACATGGACCCCATGTGGTTACTGCATTCATGCATAAACTCTACGAAGAGAGCGGAAAAGGTAGGCAGAAAAACAAGATTGATCTTAGGTTCGCTGTGTGTATGCCTGGCCTTATACTTTTCATAGTTGGAAACGACGGCCTCTACGACATTTTCTCTGATGTAATTTTTAACTTTCTCTGTCAGCATGGTAGGGTCTCCTTTCTAAGATTGGAGGATAAAAGTACGAATTTTTCAATGTCCCATGGTAATTAAAATTTGAAAAAATCGTGGGTTCCCTCATTTTAATAACAATTGTTGTGAATGAGCAGTAAGAATATTAAATTTGCAATCGCAAAAAACGGTGGGTATAGCTCAGTTGGTTAGAGCGCCAGATTGTGGTTCTGGAGGTCGTGGGTTCGAGACCCATTACTCACCCAAGCAGAGGCCTGAAGAACGGGCCTCTTTTATTCTAAGCCGCGGAGGATTCAGCATTGACCCTGCCGGCTTTTTCCTACATGGAACCTATTGAGATATTTTGTAAAAAGTTTGTTAATTCTTTTGGAAATTGCAAAAAGTCCTTATATTTGTAATGCCCACCCAAGGGCATGTTTTTCATAGGTAGATGTGGGGTCGGTTAGTAAAATAACCGACCCTTTTTATTTCCCCCTGTTTCATCCGGCGATTCAAAAAATTATTCATTACAGGCTTCGTTCTTTGCCCCTTAAAGCTTAAACTTGCCAGCATGGAGGGTAGAAAGATTGTTATTGCAATTACCGGGGCCAGCGGCGCTGTTTATGCAAAGGTGTTGCTGGACAAGGTGGCCCGGCTAAAAAACCAGGTGGCGGAGACGGCAGTACTGATGTCTGATAATGCCAAAACAGTTTGGGAATATGAGCTGTCTGGAGCTTCCTGGAAAGATTACCCGTTTAAGTTCTATGAAGGAAATGACTTCAATGCTCCTTTCGCATCCGGCTCTGCCCGTTTTGATACGATGATTGTTGTGCCCTGCTCCATGGGCACTCTCGGGCGCATTGCAACAGGTGTTTCCAACGATCTGCTTACCCGGGCAGCCGATGTGGTTCTCAAAGAACGACGAAAGCTTATTCTGGTAGTGCGCGATACTCCGTTCAGCCTTATTCATCTCAATAATATGAAAACGGTTACCGAAGCGGGTGGCATTATTTGCCCGGCCAATCCTTCATTCTATAGCAAACCAGCGGACTTTGAAGCGCTTGCGGCCACGGTCATTGACCGGGTCCTGGATCTGTCCGGCTTTGAATTGTCTTCATTTCGGTGGGGGCGCCAGTAATCGCAACCCTGGAAAATTCCCTATCTTTGCATCCGATGGAACGACCCGTGATGGAAGCATCAACGAATAAGATACCCAGGAAAGAAACATCCAGGAAGGTCAGTTTCTATACCCTTGGCTGCAAGCTGAATTATTCCGAAACATCCACAATCGGACGGCTTTTTTCCCAGGCAGGGTATGAGATCACTGAGTTTCACGAGGGGGCCGATGTATATGTTATTAATACGTGCTCGGTAACTGAGAATGCCGATCGTAAATGTCGTAAAGTAGTACGCGAGGCGCTGCGGATATCGCCTGACGCCTATGTGACAGTGATCGGCTGTTACGCTCAACTGAAGCCGGTTGAAATTTCAGGCATTCCCGGAGTGGACCTGGTACTTGGTGCGGCTGAAAAATTTCGCTTGCTCGATCACATCGGTGATTTGGTAAAAACGCCCAGGGCACGCATCCTGAACGGAGAAATCAGCCAGGCAAATACCTTTGTTGCTTCTTATTCCGCCGGAGACCGTACCAGAACCTTTCTGAAGGTGCAGGACGGCTGTGACTACACCTGTTCTTTTTGTACAATTCCCCTGGCAAGGGGTAGCAGCCGGAGCGACAGCATCGGAAATATTGTTCGGTCGGCTGAAACGATTGCCACCTCGGGAGTGCGTGAAATCGTGCTTACAGGGGTGAATATTGGTGATTTTGGGAAAGGACAGCAAGGCGGAAGACAGCAGGAGGAACGTTTTTATGATCTGGTCCGTGAGCTGGATAAGGTGGAAGGCATCGAGCGCTTTCGCATTTCTTCCATCGAGCCCAACCTGTTGTCCGATGAAATTATCGGATTTGTGGCATCTTCAAATCGGTTTGTACCCCATTTCCATATTCCACTGCAATCCGGAAGCAATAAAATACTTCGTCTTATGCGGCGACGCTATCAGCGAGAGCTATACGCCGGCCGCGTGGCCCGGATCAAGTCGCTGATGCCAGAATGCTGCATCGGAGTGGATGTCATTGTCGGATTTCCAGGAGAAAGCCATGAGGACTTTCTGGATACCTATCACTTCCTTAATGAGCTGGATATATCATACCTGCATGTGTTTACCTATTCGGAGAGGGAAAATACCCATGCACTAATCCTGCCCAATGCTGTTCCGCCAGCCGAGCGGGCAGAGCGCAGCAAGATGCTCCATATTCTCTCGGAAAAGAAACGCCGGCATTTCTATACCCGGCATCTTGGGCAAACCTTCCCGGTCTTATTCGAAGGTGATTGCAAGGAAGGCCGGATGCACGGTTTTACACCAAACTATATCAAGGTGACCGCCAAATACGATCCCGTTCTGGTCAACGAATTAAAAGAAGTGAGGCTGATGGCGATTACTGCTTCCGGCGAAATGGAAATTGCCGAACCGGAAGAAGTGCTGCTTCATCACAGCGATCACTGAATTTTTTTCATAAGAGGCGCTGCCTGATTAAGGGTATAAAGGATTTCTCCTCATCAATAATTTGAAATTATTTGATGTTCGAGTAAATTAGGCTCCACCTAAACGGGATATTTATGCGGGCCAAAGAGATCTTCTGTTTGCCTGATGACCAGTTAGTTGGTTTGCTTAAAAAAGGCGAGATCAAGGCATTCGAAGGAATTTATAAAAGGTATTCCACGAGCCTTTATAGCCTGGCCTATAACCTGTTCCGCAACCGGGAAGTGTGTGAGGAACTGGTTCAGGATCTGTTCGTACATCTTTGGACAAGGCGCACATCACTGCACATCGTAACACTTAAACCCTATCTTTGCCGTGCGATCAGAAACCGGGCGCTGTCTGCTATTCGCTCTGGGAAGGCACAGCCAGACCCACATGTAATGAAGACATTGGCTCAGAAGTATTGTCCGGAAGAGGCGCTTGTTGAAAAGGATATCAACCGCCTTCTGGAAGAACGCCTGGAACAGCTTCCGGAAAAATGTCGTGAAATATTTCGTCTTAGCCGGAAAGAACAATTATCCAATAAGGAGATTGCCCTGAGATTGAATCTTTCCAACAAAACGGTTGAAAATCAAATAAGTATTGCCCTTCGACGGTTGCGCCCTTCGTTTCGGGATCTGTTATCGCTTGCTATATGGCTGATCACCTTCCGGTCTTTTTATTGATTTTTTCAAATCACTTTGGGGGGGAGACCTCCTGATTTGCGTCTTATCATAAAAAGCAAGAGAATGCGCGAGGATCAATCTGGTAAACCCGGTAAGGAGGAACTGGTAAGCAAATATTTTAGCGAAGAAATGGAACATTCCGGGCAGGCAGGTCTTTCCCAACCCGCTAATTTTGCAAAAAATAAAGTTTACCGGAATATTCTTGGCGCCATCGGACAGGGTAAATCAGGGGTGTGGCGTCTTCCCTTGCGATGGCCGGTAGCCGCATCTCTCGGAGCTTTGATTTGTCTTTCTCTGCTGGGTTACAGGTATCGGGATTCAATCCTTCATGTATTGCAACCAAACAGGTTGGTGGTAACCGAAACCGGTTTGGGAGAAGTCAGGAACCTGACACTCGACGACGGAACCCAAATATGGCTGAATGCAGCAAGCCGCCTGACGTATCCGGTCAGTTTCAGTGGAGACAGGCGAGAGGTCAGCCTGGAGGGAGAAGCCTATTTCGATGTTGCCCATGATGAACAACGGCCGTTTATCGTTCACGCCGATCGTGTAAGTACGCGTGTTCTGGGTACTCGTTTTAACATCAGCGCCTACAAGGACGAAAGAGACATCACGGTATCCGTGGTACAGGGAAAGGTGGGCGTTAGTACCATCACAGATGTTGGTGCCGATACCAGCAATACCCTGCTTGTCCTGCCGAATCAGCGGGTCATATATCATAAAGCCACCCGGTTACTTAGCCGGGACGAATATCATAATGTGGAGAATCCTGCTTCCTGGAAGGAAGGAATGCTTGTTTATCGTAATACACCTTTAACCGAGATCGTTGCCGATCTGCAGCGTGCCTATCATGTTCGGATTAAAACCAGCAAAGGAGTAGGAGGCTGCGAAATTTCAGCAGATTTCAATAACGATTCACTGACCAAAGTGCTGCGCATACTGGCCGAACTGGTGAATGGTGAACTCATCGAAGAAGACGGAAATTATCTGCTCACCGGCGAAGGTTGCGGACAACAACCATAAAAAAGGAGCTA
>DATCYD010000180.1:0-24972 GCA_036570465.1 Anseongella sp. | reverse complement strand
GCCTGTCTCCCTCAAAGGACACGCTGAACTCAAAGGCTTCCGAAAGCTGTTTTTTTACTTATTACTATATCAGTAACGTACGAGAAACCTATTCGGAAGCATATGATATGGGCGAGTTCCTGTACCGACTGCATTTTCTAGCTCAACTCAACGGGGTCATGCCTCTTAATCTGGGGTTTCCCTTCGGTTACATTGTCTCCGGATTGGTGGCGTTTCTCTTTTTGTTTGCACTGATTACCGGCTTGCTCGTACATTGGGATAAGTTGGTTTCTAATTTCTTCCTGTTTCGACCCTGGGCCAAGCTTAAAACAGTTTGGACCGACCTTCACACGGTGCTGGGGGTGATCGGATTCCCTTATCAGTTCGTTTTTGCCTTTACAGGAGTGGTTCTGATCATCAATTCAGTTTTTGTGGCTCCTTACACACATTTGTTGTACGATGGTAATTCGGCCGAGATCTATCAGGATCTGGGCTATTCGATCGTTGCCGAAGCTGATTATCTGGGCAAACCATTGGAAGAAACGCCGGATATAACTTCTTATATCAGCCAAACGCAGGAAAACTGGCCGGATGCCGCTATCAAAATGGTGGAAATAAAAAACTATGGCGACCAGGGTATGCAACTGGCTATCATGGCAGAAGCGGATTATCAAAAGAGTTTCGCCGGCACGGGCGTGGCGGTATATAATCTGAATACCGGAGAGCAAATTCGTCAGAAATCACCATATGAAGGCGCTACTTATGCGGATGGCGCCCGAAGCATCCTTTATCGCCTGCATTTTGGTGATTACGGCGGGCCATTCCTTAAGATCGTCTATTTTATCCTGGGTATGATGGGCTGTCTGGTTATTGTTTCAGGTATTCTGATCTGGCTGGTGGCCCGTGATAAGAAAAATGTTCCACTCCATAAACGCAAATTCAATTTCTGGCTGGCGAATGTTTACCTGGCCGCCTGCCTGACCATGTTCCCTGTTACAGCCTTTTCGTTCATCATGGTCAAAATGAATGCGTCGATGGTTGACATGGGCTTCATTTATCGCGTTTATTTCTACGCCTGGCTGGCTTTAGCACTTTATTATATTGTCAGGAGAGATATCAACCGTACTAACAGAGAGGCCCTGCTTCTGGGTTCCGTGCTGTCGTTGTGTGTGCCGGTAGTCAATGGAATTTATTCCGGTAACTGGATCTGGGTAACTTATGCCAGTGGGGCAGCCGATATCCTTCTGCTGGATCTGCTTTGGATCGCGATTGCTGTCGTGGCTTATGTCAGTTACCTGAAAGTGCGGGGACGGCGCCTCGAAGATATCCGTCTCAAAAGCGGTGCTTCGCCGGCAGGGACAAAAAAATCCGGAAAGCAAGGGAAACAAAGGAAAAACCCGGAGCAAACGCCCGCAACTGCCGGTCAGATCTCCTGACCGGGCGGCAATATCATTTGCAATGCTTTTGGGATGATATGCGCTTCCAACGCCTTTACCTTCCCCTGATATTCTCCGTCCACTTGTAGATGAACCGGGTGCCTGCTACGGACACGGAGTTGCCGGGTCTGGAAAAACTCTACCTTTTCGGGGTTAAAACCAGTTTGCGTGAACCGCATTTTCAGGACCTCCAACAGGGAATATTCCTTTACCAATACAACCTCGAAGAGGTCATCGGTGAGTGTTCCAACAGGGTTTATTCGTACACCTGTACCGTACATCGTGCCATTGGCCACGACTACCATCGCTGCTTCCGATTCGATCTTTCTGCCATCGATTTCCAGTTCAACCTGCATCTTCCGGTGAAACCATAAGGCGTGCCAGGCTGCTCTGGCATATCCCAGCTTTCCACGTTGGGGAAGTGAGTCGAATTTCTTTACCAGATAAGCATTGAAACCTAGATCAGCCAGGTGAATACAGAATTCGTCGTTCACTGCTGTCGCATGTACGGTCCTGGGTTGCCCGTTTACCGCAATTTCCAGTGCTTCAGGAATATCCAGGGGGATACCCAGTTCCAGGGCCATCCCGTTGGCGGAACCCGCGGGGAGAATGCCCAGGGAAATTTCTCTATTCAGAATACATTGGGCCACCAGCTTAATAGTCCCATCGCCGCCTGCCGCCACAACGCGGTTGGGGCTGTTTCGTTCTATTTCGGCCTTTATCTCAGCCGGTCTGATCTCTTTTTTTAACTCAAGTATATGGATCTGATGGTCGTTTCCCGTGAAATATTCCTTAATTAAAGTTTGTATATCCTGCTGTTCGCTACCTGAACCGGGATTGACGACGAATTGAATGACCATGGTTTGCTCCCTTTCCACCAAGATACCAAAAAACAAGCCGCGGACACAGGTGTTCTGATTTATATATGAAAACAGATCCGGTTAGTGTAAAAGTGTATCATGGTTATGGCCACACTCATAAACTGACGGTTTACGGGCATGTGTTCAGCAGAAAACACAGTCTCCGGCAACGGTACAGGAATCGTTTTCTGGTGAATATTCTCTACCTGATAAAACTTTACCTCTTTAAACCGGCGCCTTTTGCCCGGGTCCGGCTCCGTTTCAGAGAGCAGGAGATCTACGACAAAGCTGAGTATGACGGTTTCTTCCGGTTTGAGTTTAGTTCTTGTTCCAAAGTGGAGGCTGGATGGCATCAATTCAGTGTTGAAGCGCTGTTGCAGGACAATGATGTTGTGGTCGCGGAAGCAACAGGACTAATCTACGTGCCGCATATTACCCAATATGCGTTCATCTCCGATATAGACGACACCGTCATGGTGTCACATTCTGCCACCATCGGCCGGCGTCTGCGTGAATTATTCATCCGAAACCCCCGGACGCGCAAAACCTTCCCGGGTACAGCCGGCTACTATAAGCGACTTTCCGCAGCCTTTACAAGTGATGATAAGCCGAATCCCTTTTTCTATGTTTCCAGTAGCGAATGGAACTTGTATGATTATTTGCTGGAAACCTTCCGTTTCAACCGGTTTCCCGAAGGAACATTTCTTTTGAGCCAGCTCAAAGAATGGACCCAGTTGTTGAAAACGGGGAAAACAGGCCATTCGGGAAAACTTCTTCGGATTATGCGGGTGATTGAAACATTTCCCAATCAGAAATTCGTTTTCTTCGGTGATAATTCCCAGCAAGACCCCACTATCTACGCCGCTATCGCGGAGAAATATCCGGAACAGATCGCAGCTATTTATATCCATAATGTTTATTCCCGGCACGTTTCTTTTACAGAAGAAATATTGGAAAAGATCCGGGGAATGAAAATTCCTGCGCTGCAGTTCAATAACAGTCAGGAAGCCATGGATCATTCCCGCCAGATAGGCCTTTTAGAAGATCCGGCGGTAGATCCGGCGGTAACACAATAGCGGCCAACGTTCTCCAGTCCTTTACATCCTCCTTACTTCCAAGCATGGCAGCGATACGTGTATATACTTGCCGGGGTTTTAGTCCTTCTTTCCGAAGGTGTCGGACCGAAATATCACCGGCCGATTTAGAGAGCTTTTGCCCCCGGAGGGATCTCAGCAGAGGATGGTGATAAAAAAGGGCGCCTGTAAAAGAGGCCGCTCCAGACATGGGGCCGCCGAAATCTGTTTCTGATGAAAGCAGAGCCGCCAGGTGAAGTTGGGCCAGGGTAGAATCCCGCAAATCTTCTCCGCGAACAATCAGATTGATTCCGAAATGCAGGTCATCAATAAGCGATGCAAGTTGGTACGAGGGTACGCCATCTTTCCGGCGGACAACAAATCCGGACATAGAAGAAGGAATATTCAGGTCTGACGAGTTGGCCGCACCTGCAAGTGTACGAAGCCGCCAGCTGCATCCCGGGGTATTCATTGGGAGGTTTTTGTTGAGACAGGTACCAGGGTAACCGGCATTTTCCGGGAAGTTAGCGCCCGGGACTTCGTGCTTTTTGTTCCTGCTGGATATGTCAGTTCTGGAACAAGTGCAGGCAAACAGGTACCCGCTTTCCTGCAACTGCCGCAGCGCCTCATTGTAAAGTTCCAGACGATGGAGCTGGGAATAGGCTGCCTGGTAGTCCTGGTAATTGGTTGGACCTTCTGTCCATGGGATTTCCAGAAAATCCAGGGTTTCAAAAATATCCACGACATATAACCGGTTGATCCGCTGACTGTCAAGATCGTCGATCCGCAGCAAGGTGGAAGCCTGCGTCTTTTCTGCCAGTGCCGCCGTAAGGGTAAAAGACAAAATATTTCCCAAATGAAGAAAACCACTGGGCGTTGGAGCGATCCGTGTCCTGACGACCCCTTTTCCGGTGGCTGGGTTCTTTGTATTCATGAAGCTGATCCTAAATTAACGATTTGCCAGAGAAATCATATCTTTAGCCATGCTGAAACATCTTTTTATCGCTGCTTTTTCATGCGCATTCGTTCAGTCCCAGGCGCAGGCCCCCACTGGAAAGGATAAGCCGAATATTGTTTTTTTGCTTGCTGACGACCTGCGTTGGGACGCCATGGGTGCGATGGGGAATTCCATTATTCAAACGCCGAATCTCGACCGGATGGCCGGGGAAGGACTGTTGTTCCGGAATGCGTATGTCACCACATCCATTTGTGCTGTTAGCAGAGCGAGCATTCTGAGCGGGCAATATATGTCGCGGCACGGCATAGAGGGTTTCAGTACGAACTTTACATCTGAGGCGCTGGCGGCGACCTATCCCATGTTGCTGAAAGAAGCGGGATACGTGATCGGCTTTATTGGGAAATACGGGGTGGGAAATAACCCTCCCGGAGAGCAGTTCGATTTCTGGTCGTGCACAGAACGGGGACAGCCGCCATACTGGTATAAGACCGGAGGTGGGCGAAAGATCCATCACACCGATAGTGTGGCCAATGATATTCAGGAGTTTCTTGACTGGTTCAAGGGTGCGGGTGACGCTGCGACTACTGCTGCCATGACCGGAAAGGAGCAGCCTTTTTGTCTTTCAGTCAGCTTTAAGGCGCCGCATGAACTGGATGGTAACCCACCTACCTACCCGGTGCAGGAACGTTTCAGCGATTTGTACAGCGATATGGTTATTCCGGTGCCGGAAACCGCAGATCCGAAGTATTGGAATAGTTTTCCTGACTTTTTTCGTACCGATGCGAACATTGCACGGAAACGGTGGAAGGCGTTGTTCTCTACACCGGAATTATTCCAGGAAAATGTGAAGAATTATTATCGCCTCGTTACTGGTGTGGATGAGGTGGTGGGGCTGTTGCGGCAACAGCTAAAAGACCGGGGACTTGATAAGAATACGGTGATCATTTTTATGGGAGATAATGGCTTTTATCTGGGAGAACATGGCATGGAGGGTAAATGGTATGGGCATGAGGAGGCCATTCGGGTGCCTTTGATCGTGTACGACCCCCGGCCCGGCGCTCAACAGGGATCCGAGGACCTTATCGCATTGAACATCGATATTGCTCCCACAATTCTTCATATGGCTGGATTACAGACGCCCCGGAGAATGCAGGGACGGGATCTGATCTCGGCTGTAAGACATTCCGGTTTTCGTCGGAAGGACTTTTTTTATGAACATACTTTTATGGGAAGTCCCGGTATTCCCAAGGTGGAAGGCGTTGTAAGCCGGAAAGTAAAATACATGAAATTCATTGAGCATGGCTATGAAGAACTCTACGATCTCCGAAAGGATCCCCATGAAACCACAAACATGGCGGACGACCCCAGGGCCGCCCGCCTGCTTCAAAAAATGCGTGACCGCTACCAGGTATTGAAATCCCTTTCCAAATAGCGGCCAGCCGTGTGTGCAGCATGGCCTTTGTTACTTCTCAGTTACGAACCGGCCGGTCTTCCCGTTTTTAAAGGGATCAAAGACCGCAGTTGTGAATTCCGGAGCCAGAGTCCACCCCAGGCCAGCACTGCCAGGTAAACCGGGAACAGGGTATGTGAGAAGAGTGGGTTGTCCACCCTGAAATGCGTGGCGACAGCTCCGCCGAAATAGCCGGTCAGCAATACAACACCCAGGATGGATGTGCGCGGAATGAGATAAAGCAACGTAGGAATAAGCCCAAGGATGCCCATGGTTACCAGGTGATGATCGGAGTAACCCAGTTTCATATTCGCATCTACCGATTCAGGAGATATAACGAATTTAAAGGTGCTATCCATGAGCATAAACAAAATAACCAGTCCGCTCATGATATAAGAAGTCAAGCGCCGTCCTTTTGAAATGTGATTCGTTTCCATTTTTTTAAGATTTGATTTTACCATTATTGATAAAACAAAGGTATGGCGGCGATCAGCCTGGCGTGATGTACAAAAGCGACTATAGAGGGGTGTATTGCGACATGACGATTCCAGTAAGCGCTTCTTTTTTTTATTGAACGCAATTATAAATCGGCATTTTATGTAAGTTTGATCAAATCAATATATACACATATGATCAGGAGTAAAATTTTTACAGGAATCTTCCTGTCTGCAGCCGTGCTTGCGCTTCCTTCATGCAACAGTGGTAAATCCGGCGACCAGGCAGAAGAAGAAGCGGGTCTGACTGCTTCCGCGACACTGGATGCTAGCCAGGAAACACAGGAAGTCACTTCCGATGGAACAGGCACACTGGCAGGCACCTACGATGAGGCCACCGGAGAGCTGACCTTTCAGTTGGAATGGAGCGCCTTATCAGGAGCGCCGTCCATGATGCATTTCCACGGTCCCGCCTCTCCGGGCACGGATGCGGGTGTAAAAATTCCGATCACGGATTTCCCAACAGAAGCTTCCGGGTCGGTGAGTCAGACAGTGAGCGTTCCTGAAGGTGACAGGGCCGATCTTTTGGCTGGGAAATGGTATGTGAATATTCATACCGAGGCCTACGGTGCCGGAGAGATCAGAGGGCAGGTAACCGTTGAAAATAGCGGTGAAACCGGTAATTAAGCCTGCATGGCCTCAACGCTTAAAAGTTTTAAAAAAGCATTGACATGTCAGCGAAAGTTTGTAACTTAGCTGATGCCCACCCAAGGGCATGTTTTTCATAGGTAGATGTGGGTCTGGCTACGCAAGTAGCCGGACCTTTTTTTTGGTGCGTTCCAGTGATTGATTTCCCGCGGGGTACATGACGGAACAGTTGGTGGTTGATAATTTGTTTCAGGAAAGGATGTCGGGGGGTGGTGGAGCCGACGGACGCGATTTGTCTTCAGGCAAAGGGATGAATGTTTCGTTATCATTCGGTGGCAGCACGATACGTCCTTGTTTCCAATCTTCCTTGGCTTGTTCAATACGTTCCTGGCTGCTTGACACAAAATTCCACCATATATAACGGTCTCCCAGCGGTTCGCCTCCCAGCAGCATCAATGTCGTGTCTGCTTTGGCAATCAGCACGGGGTCAGCCCCCTTGATAAATACCAGCAATTGACCGGGAAGGTAAGAATGCCCATTGACCTCCAGTTGGCCCCGGACTACGTAAACACCCCGTTCGCTATGTTCCTCAGGTAAGCCAAATCGGGTGCCGCCAGCGAGTGTCACGTGTAAATAGAACAAAGGAGAATGTGTATGGACACTACTTTTCAGTCCATAAGCAGTGCCTGCAATCAAACGCATCCAAATACCAGTCTCAGTAAACACCGGTAACTGATCGACCGTGTAATTACGAAAAGAAGGGTCTGACTCCTCGTCTTTCTCCGGAAGGGCTACCCAGGTCTGGATCATTTCCAACTGACCGCCTTCCAGAACCGCGGGATCCTCAAAGCGTTCACTATGAGCGATGCCTTTACCGGCCGTCATCCAGTTTACTTCACCAGGTTTGATCACTTGTTCCACACCCAGACTATCCCGGTGCGTAACAGTTCCGCCAAACAGGTAACTGACCGTGGACAAGCCAATATGAGGATGCGGCAGGACATCCATATCACCTGCTTCCGGTGACACAGTATCTACCGGTCCGGCATGATCCATGAAAATAAAAGGCCCCACCATTCTGCGGAGCCTGAAAGGTAATATTCGATTCACTGTCAGATTAGGCCCGAGGGAGGCTTTTCGGGCAGCGAATACAATGTCCAGCATATTTACAGGTTTCGGGTTTTTTCATGCAGCGCCGCCATGATCTTGTCGTTCTTGTCATCGCTATAAATGCCGTATCCATTCACCAGCACACCTTTAAGCTGATGGGTTGGCGAAGAAATCGCATACAAGATGGCCTGGTCATCGGGATCGGAAGCCCCTTCGAAACGAAAATATTTATCGACTATAAAATCATCCGGGTGCAACTGCAGCGCATTCCCATGACAAGTAATGCAATTATCCTGCAGATTGAAATCAGTTGTGTAGCCTTCGGCTTTCAGCTGTGCAAGCACTTCAGTTAAAGTGGATAATGAATTCATAATTGTAAATATACTGAATTTATCCCTGACCAGGCTACTCCATTCCCTTACCAGTGACCTCTGCACTGCTGGTTACGCGCCCGGCGAATGGCCCGTTGCCATTTGTGCATGACTTCCCGCGTCACTTGCTCCCGTGTATGATTACTGGCAGCCCCGGCTGCCTTTTCAGTCAGCATATCGGAATATTTCTCATGAACATCGGATTGCAGGACAGGAGTTGGCCGCAGGTTATCCAGGTAGTCAAGAAAAAACAGATTCGCCCAACGGTGCCTGTCCCGGGGATTACGAAAATAACGGGGCAGGGAAACACGGCGGACAAATTCCTGAATAACTTCTTCCGGCAGGAATCCAAAGATGTCACATGCCTGGCAAAAATCTTTCGGCAAGTCAATATAGATGTTCTTTTTCATGAAGTGGGTTATTTGATTGGGTTAATGCTTCATGCCAATTCCGAAACAGTCTCCTGTAAACCTGTTCCCGCATGGAAATATCCCGGTTGAAAAGCAGCTGGAGGTCCAGTTCCTGTAGTTTTTCGATATAACCGAGCGAAATATCCGGATTGGCCGTTTCCTTATGCCTGCTGCGAATCCCCGTATGCCCCTTAGCGACAGCGAGAAAGAAAGCCATCGCTGGATTTGATTCAACATCGAAGTTTGAATCTGCCTGCGCCCTGGCCCGGGGGAGGGATATCCGGCTAGCGAAAAAATATAGGATTTCCTTCGGATCCAGTTGAAATAACTCACACAGCAACATGAAATCCCGGGAAAGGCGCAGCCGTAAATTTCCTTTCCACCGCAACGGCTGAGATTGTCTTCCGCCACGGACAACCGCTTTTTGCCAGCTTTCAACAATGCCCTGGCAAGCATTCCGTTTGGCATTTCGGTCAAGGCTCTCTGAACCGGCAATGCCCGCGATCTGCCTGATCGCGCGAAGGTTTTCCCGGAGCTTTAAAGGGCTTCTCAACCTCCGGAGAGAAGGTTCGAAGGTTTCCACATATTGATGGATCACCGCTGCGGGAAACGTATCATAGGCTTTCTCAGGTGGATTAAACGATGCACAGATCATCGTGTGGTCGATAAAGTGCTGCAGGACACTTTCATGCGAAAGCCCGTGAATAAGGCAGGCAGCCCGGAAATCCTCCGGGAAATCCGGACCGCTGCCCTGTTTAGGTTTATTGGTTAGCATATAAACGCCTTTTGTCTTGTAAAGTCCCGGGCGGCAAGAAGATGTACTGCGAAGGTAGGGAGCTAAATCGCTTCCTGCAATGACATTTAAGTCAGTTAGCTACCCACAATGGTTTTAGTACCTGATCCTTACCACCACAATATCCGGATTGAAGAAGGATGGTTCAAAAGATTCGATGTCGCCTTCGCGCATGTACTTTAGCAGTTCTTCATATACACGGTCGCGAAGTGCGCCCTTTCCGCGACCATGAATAAAGCGAATTTCCCGGTCACCACGGTCGATGGCATCGTCCAGGGTGGTACGCATGCGTTCAATACTAACTTTCAGCATGGCTTCGGCGCTCATTCCCGAGGTGTTCCGGCGGAAAGCCTGCAGATGGAGATCAATTTCACGTGTCAAGTCGTAAGTTTAAGCCTTTTTGGTTAAGGAAACAACGCTGAAAATCTAATTTATTATGTACTATTGTGATCGTAGTAAGACTAACTTAATCGATCAATATGGACAGAATCAACGTGTACCTTCTTGTCATTTCGTTGTTTTTCCCGATAGCAGCCAGCTCACAGACGCCGGCATCAACACCAACTTTTACTTCCTATCCGACGCTTAGTCCTGATGGGGAAATGATCGTTTTCAGCTATGAGGACGATCTCTGGAAAGTACCGGTAACGGGTGGACAGGCACTTCGATTGACGGCTATGCGAGGAATTGAACGTGCCCCCCGGATATCGCCCGATGGTCAATGGCTGGCATTTTCAGCAAATCAGTTTGGCAATTTCGATGTATATGTCATGCCAATGAAAGGCGGAGAGGTGGTGCAACTGACGCATCATGATGCAACCGACGAGGTGGATAGCTGGAGTTGGGATAGCGGTACGATTTATTTTACTTCCGGACGCTATAACCGGTTTACGGCATATTCAGTGCCTCTTACCGGGGGGACCGCGAAACGGCTCTTTCCCCATTATTTTAATACGATTCACGGAGTGGTGCAGAAGCCTGATGGCGAATACCTTTTCAATAATACCTGGGAAAGTTACCTGGCAGCAAACCGGAAGCGGTATAAAGGGGCATTCAACCCGGATATTCTGGGCTATCAGCCAGAAACACATGAGTTTCGGCAATACACCGATTACGAGGGAAAGGATTTCTGGCAAAGCGTGGACCGGCAGGGGAATGTATTCTTTGCATCGGACCAGGCAAGCGGAGAATATAATCTATATACGCTTTCCGGAGGGCAGAAAAAGGCGCTTACCCGATTTGAAACATCGGTCAAACGCCCTTTTGTTTCGGCCAACGGGGAAAAAGTGGTGTTCGAAAAAGATTATCAAATTTTTGTTTTCAACGTTGCCAGTGGGAAAACAACTAAGCCGGAAATATCTCTGGCCAGGAACCCGGTGCTCGGAAAGGAACAGGAATTCAATGTGGATGGCCATGTTTCAGATTTCGATGTTTCTCCTGACGGAAAGAAACTGGCGTTCGTTTCCCGGGGAGAGCTGTTTGTCAGTGATATCGAGGGCAAATTCGTCCGGAAAATGCCGGGGTCAGGCGAACGTGTCATGGAAGTAAAGTGGTTGTCAGACAGCAAGACATTGCTTTTTAGTCAAACCTATCAAGGGTACCCGAATTGGTTTTCAAGAACGGCTGACGGAGCCGGTGAGGTAAAGCAGCTGACCAGTGACCTTCGCAGCAACCGGGCCATTGCCTTTAACGGGGATCGCACCAGGGCAGCCTATCTGAGCGGCCGGGACGAGGTTCGGATGATGGATTTAAAGACGCTTAAGAGCACGACCGTGGTGAAGGATGAAATCTGGGCGTTTCAAAATTCAAGTCCGTCGTTTTCGCCGGACGATGAATACATCATGTTCACCGCCTACCGCAATTTTGAGCAAGACATTTTTGTTCATCATATTGACCGGAAAGAAACGCTGAACCTGACCGGAACCGGCGTGACTGAAGCAAACCCGGTATGGTCCCCCGATGGCAAGTCTGTTTATTTCGCCAGTAACCGCACGAAACCTTCCTACCCCACAGGTATGCGGGATGCCAGCATTTACCGCATGGATCTGGATTACTTCGATGAGCCTTACCGCATCGACAAGTTTGAAGAACTCTTCGACAAAAAGGAGGAGGATAAGAAGGACGATGATAAGAAGAAGGAGAAGGACGGTGACAAGAAGGACGGTGACAAGAAAGACGGTGACAAAAAGGATGAGGACAAGAAGGATAAGGATGACGATAAGAAGAAGGCCGATAAAGACACGCTTGTTGTGATCAATATGCAGGGCATGCTGGACCGGATTACCCGTGTTAGTCCGTCATTCGGATCCCAGGGTCTGCCTGTTGTTTTCAAAAAGGGAGAGAAAACATATGTCTTTTATGCCTCTAATCACGATGGCGGGCAAACAGCAACCTTTCGTACGGTACTGGAACCCTTCGAGAGTGATAAGACTGAGAAAGTGACAAGTGGGCATCTGTCAAATCTTATCGAAGTGGGTGGAAAACATTTCGCACTATCCAGAGGAGCCATTCAAAAATACAATATCAGTGAGAACCGCCTGAGCAAACTCAATATCAACTTTGAATTCCGGAGAAATCTGAAGGAAGAATTTAACCAGTTGTTTTATGAAACCTGGGCTGGTATAGAAGAAAATTTTTATGACGGCAATTTTCATGGTGTGGACTGGAAAAAGATCAGAGATCGTTATGCCAATTATCTTCCATTCCTGAATAACCGCGCCGATCTCCGTGTGTTGCTGAATGATATGCTGGGAGAGCTGAATTCTTCCCATTTGGGCTTCAATACAGGAGGAAGCGAAGAACGTAAGGATTTCTCGTTTGTGACCAATGAAACAGGACTCTTATTTGACAATGTCAATCCCTACAAGGTTGACGGCGTGATACCGGGAAGCAATGCGGCATTAAAGGAGGTCAATATCCGGCCCGGGGACCTTTTGGTTGCCGTTGACGGTACACCGGTAGATCCTGAGAGGGACCGGGATCAGTATTTTACACGCCCTTCACTGGCCAAGGAAATGAGACTGACTTTCAGTCGTAACGGAAAAGAATTTACTACCCGCGTTAGACCGCAAAGCGCCGGGACATTGCGAAATGAACTTTATGATCAGTGGATCAAAGGGAATCGCGATCATGTTGATTCCATAAGCAAGAACCGGATTGCCTATTCCTGCATGAAAAACATGGGCAGTGGCGAACTGGAGCGTTTCCTGCTCGATATGGTGGAACAAGAAGCCAGCCGGGAAGCGATTATCCTGGATCTTCGCTACAATACAGGTGGAAACGTTCACGATGCAGTACTTCGGTTCCTGTCCCAGCGGCCGTACCTGCAATGGCAATACCGGGGTGGCAAACGTGCGCCACAAAGTAATTTCGCGCCATCGGGTAAACCCATTGTCCTTTTAGTGAACGAGCAATCGCTCAGCGACGCCGAAATGACTGCGGCCGGCTTTAAGGCATTGAAACTGGGAACGATCATCGGCACCGAAACTTACCGCTGGATCATTTTTACATCTGCCAAAGGGCTGGTCGATGGCTCTTCTTACCGGGTGCCGGCCTGGGGCTGTTACACCCTGGAGGGCGATGACTTGGAGTTAACCGGTGTTTCGCCTGATATTTATGTGAAAAATACATTTATGGACCGTCTGGAAGGCAATGACCCTCAGTTAGACCGGGCAATCAAGGAATTGCTGCAACAACTGGAAGAAGAATGACAAGGCAAATGTTGTCGCATATACCCTTACGATTGTCGCAAAAACACATTATCTTCACATGATTTATGTCTCATCTTTGTTTAATAACAAAACAATAAATCATGAAAAGGAAAGTTTTATTCGTTCTGTGCCTGCTGCTGGGGTTGTTGTTTATCAATGCCGGTCTTGACAAATTCTTCCATTACATGCCCATACCGGAAGATCTGCCGGAACCCATGGTGAATATGTCTATGTCCATGATGGAGGTCTCGTGGCTGATGCCATTGGTGGGTTTCTTTGAAATCGTCGGTGGCTTGCTATTAATCATCCCTCGTTTTCGTGCCCTGGGCGCCGTTGTTATATGCCCTATTCTGGCTGGAATCTTCCTGACGACCTTCACTGTGGCGCAGAGCAGCATACCTATGACGCTTATTATTATTGCCTTGTGGGCATGGGTAGTAGTGGAGAACCGGGAACGGTACCTTGCCATGATCCGGCCGGTGGAAAAGTAATTCCCACTGGTAAATAAATTGACAACTTTTCGCTTATGTCATTTAAATGCAAGGCGGCTATTGCCGTTGGAAACGGAACGTTCAGTATCGAAGAAGTGGAACTCGCGGAACCGCAGGCCGATGAGGTCATCGTAAAGATGAAGGCTGCCGGTCTCTGCCATACCGATCATGATTCGCTTTCCTGGGGGAAGCCGATCGTGATGGGGCATGAAGGAGCGGGCGTGGTACATCAGATCGGGGGCGATGTGGACGGCATCGCAGTAGGCGACCACGTGATCCTGAACTGGGCGACCCCCTGCGGGCATTGTTTTCAGTGTCTGGAAGGAAATCAGCATATCTGCGAGAACAATTCTCCGGTCGCGGCCGGGGCGAACGGCTACACACCGGGGCATGCTCATCTTTCGGGTACGCGCTGGAAAGGTGAGCCGGTCGAGCGTTCATTCAATCTGGGTACGTTTTCAGAATACGCGCTGGTAAAGGCGCTGGCGGTAGTAAAGAATCCTTCAGCGAGTATGCCTTTTGCGGCGGCGAGCATTATTAGCTGCGGCGTGATGACTGGTTACGGATCAGTGGTGAATGCTGCGAAAGTAAAACCGGGATCTTCAGTAGTGGTGCTTGGTGCAGGCGGCGTGGGCCTGAATGTGATTCAGGGCGCCCGGATCTCAGGTGCAGCCCGGATCGTTGTCATCGATGTGCATGCCGGCCGCCTGGAACGAGCCAGGGAGTTTGGCGCTACACATCTGATCAAAGCAGACAGGGAGGATCGCGGGCTTACCCGGGCCGCTCTGCAAGTGAAAGAACTTACCAGCGGCCGGGGAGCAGATTACGCTTTTGAATGTACCGCTGTTCCCGAGTTGGGAGCCGCACCTCTGGCCATGATCCGGAACGCGGGCACAGCCGTGCAGGTGAGCGGGATTGAACAGGAAATTTCCTTCGATATGAATCTTTTCGAATGGGATAAGGTCTATATCAACCCCCTGTATGGAAAATGTCGCCCGCAAATTGACTTTCCGAATATTGTGGAATTGTATGAAAGCGGACAACTTTTGCTGGATGAAATGATCACCCGTACCTATTCCCTGGAAGAACTCGGAAAAGCTTTTGATGACCTCATCGCCGGGAGGAATGCCAAAGGAGCCATTGTATTTGAATCGCATGACAAGTAAATTCAGGACCATCGAAGTCTCGGATCCCCGGTTTGAAACTGATCATCTCCGTTTTATCACTGTTAAGACGCCGAACCTGAAGGGAAGGGGGGATATCTGTGTGTTTTCACCACCCGGTATATCAACCGGTCAGCCTGTTCCCGTAATTCTCCTGCTTCACGGCGTTTATGGCAGCGCCTGGAGCTGGGCTTATGGCGCCGGAGTGCATCTGCAAGCCATGAAGATGATCGAATCAGGTGAAATCCCGCCCGTTGTGATTGCGATGCCATCCGATGGCCTGTGGGGGGATGGTTCGGGCTACCTGCCACACAACGGATATGATTTTGAAAAATGGATCGCCGAGGACGTTCCCGACGTGTTGGCCCAATCCATTCCAGGCGCCGGAACAGACGCTCCGCTCTTTATTTCCGGGCTATCCATGGGAGGTTTCGGCGCCCTGCGCATCGGGGCCAGGTACGGTCATCGGTTTAAAGGCATTTCGGCGCATTCCGCCATTACCAGTCTCAGCCAAATGAAACTTTTTGTTGAAGAGGATCTGAACCATTACCACCAGCCTCAACCCACTGACGAAGATGTATTCCAGACTTTCCTGAAATTCCGAAACCAGCTGCCGCCCCTGCGTTTCGATTGTGGCGCCGGGGATCAGCTCATCGAATTTAACCGAACGCTGCATCAGCAATTAACCGGTCAACAGGTCCCTCATACCTATGAAGAATTCCCCGGCGGGCATGAGTGGTCCTACTGGGAATGCCATGTCGGCCGGTCCATCCGGTTTTTTGCGGATCAGTTGAAAAAATAATCTAACGGAGATTTTTATGAAAACAGTTAGCCTGCTCCCCCTTCTGTTCATCACACTTTCAATGACACCGGTTTCGTTACCAGTTGTTGTTTCCGGAGATCAACCTCGTCCTCTTGCCTCCCAGGACTCACTTGCTCAACTCGCTTATTCCGAACTTCCACTTGGGGCGGTGAAGCCTGAAGGCTGGCTGCGTGACCAGTTGCAGATCATGCGTGAAGGAACAACGGGTCATCTGGATGAGATTTACGGAAAGGTAAAAAATGATAACGGCTGGCTGGGCGGAAAAGGAGATGGCTGGGAAGAAACACCCTATTGGCTGGATGGGGCTGTTCCGTTGGCTTACCTGCTGGATGATAAAGACCTGCAACAAAAAGTACTTCGCTATATCAACTGGACACTTGACCATCAGCGCCCATCGGGTTACTTTGGACCCATTACAGGAGAAGAGCGGGACAACAAGGTGCAAATCACACCGGAAAACTGTTCCGCGGGGGAAGACTGGTGGCCTAAAATGGTCATGCTGAAGGTGTTAAAGCAATATTATTCCGCCACGGACGACGATCGCGTGGTTCCGTTTATGTCGAAATATTTTCAGTATCAATTGCAAGCGCTGAACGGGTGTCCGATCGGGAAATGGACCGAATGGGCCCAGTCCCGGGGCGCTGAAAATGTGATGATGGCCCAGTGGCTGCACGGAATTACAGGTGAAGAGCATCTGATCGAGCTGGCCGCGCTGATTGAGTCCCAGTCGTTCCAATGGAGTGATTGGTTCGGCGGCCGCGACTGGGTAATACATGCTGCCACTCAGCAGAACGATGAAAACTGGATGCACCGGCATGCGGTAAACGTAGCCATGGCCCTGAAATCGCCGGCTCTCAATTATCGTCGCACACACGACCAAGGCTATTTACATGCCCTCAAAACCGGCTTCACAGACCTGATGACCCTGCACGGACTACCGATGGGCACTTTTTCAGGTGACGAAGACCTGCACGGAAACGCTCCTACCCAGGGTACTGAACTTTGCGCCATCACCGAATCCATGTTCTCCCTTGAAAAGATCATCGCTGTTACAGGTGACGTTTATTATATGGACGCCCTGGAACGGATGGCTTTCAATGCGCTGCCGGCGCAAACCACGGATGACTATAACATGAAGCAATATTTTCAGGTGGCCAACCAGGTACAGGTAAGCAAAGGAGTATTTGATTTTTCACTTCCTTTCAATCGCGGGATGAATAATGTGTTTGGGATGCGAAGCGGATATACCTGCTGCCTGGCCAACATGCATCAGGGTTGGACCAAATTTGCCACCCATCTTTGGTATGGCGTACCCGGTGGCGGACTGGCGGCGCTTGCCTATTCCCCATGCACAGTCACTGCCCGGGTAGGGGACAACGGTACCGAAGTGACACTGCATGAAAAAACCAGCTATCCATTTGAAGACCGCATCGATCTTGAAATTTCTACCTCCGAAGCCGTATCGTTCCCTCTTCATCTCCGCATTCCATCCTGGTGTGAAGAGGCTATTGTAACCTTGAATGGAAAGGAGCTACGGCGAGACAAGGGCGGACAGGTCATTGCCATCGATCGCCGCTGGGAAAATGGCGACCTCATCCGTCTTCAACTTCCCATGGAAGTGAATACCTCCAATTGGGGAAAGAACTCCAGAGCGGTTGAGCGCGGCCCCCTGGTATATGCGCTGAAACTGGAAGAAAGATGGGAAAAGGGACATGACGAAAAAGAAGGCGATTACTACAGCGTTTATCCCAAAAGTGATTGGAACTACGGCCTGCTCCAGCAAGTAATAAAAGCACCAGTGGAAAATGTGCAAGTGAATGTAGAACCGGTATCCGACGATTTTGTATGGAACCTGGATCATGCTCCTGTTGAAATTATCGCGCCTGCCCGGAAGGTCCCCGGCTGGAAGGCAGTCAACGGGGTGGCCTATCAACCCGTCACAGCAAGAGTTGGCATTTACAAAGGTCCGGTAAGCGACACGATAGAAAAGGTAACGCTTGTTCCCTATGGATTCACCAAGGTACGTGTGGTAGCCTTTCCTGTTGTCGAATAATTTCTTAGTTTCGATGCGAACGGTCGTTATGAGATCGAAATCCCGGAGGAGGGAACATATAAAGTAGTGGCTTCGGCAATAGGCTTTAAAGCGTTGGAAAAATCTGTTAAGGTCGATGGGCCGGGTGTTTTCAGGCTTGATTTTATGCTTTCGGCTAACACGGAACAGCTGAAGGAAGTGGTGGTGCTTTCAGGCAGGGATGTGAATAAAGTTGATCGCACGGTTGCCAAGATACCACTTACTAATATGGAGAACCCACAGATATACAATACCGTTTCTTCAGAAATCATGAAACAACAGGGCTTTGATGCCCAGCCGGTCTTATATAACGGACTGCCCGGGCTCACCAGCGGAAATCTTGATCCGGCGGGCGTGGAAGAGATCCAGGTGTTGAAAGGCCCCTCCGGTACCCTGTTTGGCGGTAGTTTTTACAGCTATGGCGGACTGATCAATACCATTACAAAGAAGCCGTATTTTACCGCTGGGGAGATGTGTCACCTGCTCCTGGCACCACAGAAACAGTGCCTCTGACTGCTACAGCCATTGACGAGTTGCTGGCCGGCACCGGCAATGCCGAAAGTGAAATTGCCAACAGCTCCTACAGGGCCTATTTTTCCAATGTGCTGAACATTACTCCCCAGCTAATGGCCCTGGTAAGTCTGCGAGCCGATTATTTCGATTCCAAAGGGGAAAAAAGTGCTGATGACGATGATTTTGACCAATTCGCTGTTTCCCCGAAATTCGGGTTGGTGTATCAACCGGTACCGGATAAGGTGTCTCTTTTCGCCAACTACATGAATGCCTTTATCAATGTGGCGCCTCAGCAGGTTTTCGATGAGGGAGGAGAGTACCTTCGCACTCAGTCATTCAAACCTGAGCATGCAAATCAGCTGGAATTCGGTGTAAAAGCAGAGGTGCTTTCCAACCGGTTGTTTGCTACCCTATCCCTATATAATATTAAAGTCAGTGACCGGGTTTACCCCGATCCTGTCAATATCAATAATTCAGTTCAGGGAGGAGCGGTTCGCAGCCAGGGTTTCGAAGTAGATATCCAGGCGCATCCTGTTGAGGGTCTGAATGTACTCGCCGGCTACAGTTACAATCAAATTGAAACGGTCGAAGGCAATTTCAATGTAAATAACCTGACCGACGAAGTGTATTACACCGGATACTGGTCAGTGAACCCGCAACGCCCCCGAAACTTTGTGGGAGGGGTCGCGTACAAGTTCTGAGCCTCTTATACTTTTTCTTGAATTAATCATAATAAGGATTGTTGTTGGTTATTTTGTATAGTTAGGAATCCTAACTATATTTGTCCTGGCAATTTTGCCGGAACTTAAAAAATGTATCATGAGCAAATCGGTTTTTTATCATGCGGGATGCCCCGTATGTGTCAGCGCTGAACGGGAAATTGTTAATCTGGTAGGTGCTTCAAATGTTGAAGTCGTACATTTGGGAGAAGATCGTCAGCGCATCGATGAAGCAGAACAGGCAGGTGTAAAGTCTGTTCCGGCATTGGTGACTCCTACCGGGAATGTCCTGCACCTTAATTTCGGGGCTTCCATGGCAGATGTAAAGGGTTAACAGAAGGAGTGTTGCCTGACCGGCTGGTTCGGGGGGCAGCACTCCCTTTTTTAAATTATCATGTTATATGTCCGTGTTTGACCTGAATGAGCAAAACAGTAACCTTGATTCCAGAATAATTGCGGGATTAGAACGTCTTTCCCATGTATTCAGGACCTTACTGTGGCAAAAGGCCGGAGAAGAGCGTCTTAGCCCAATTCAGCTCCGGTTGTTGGTGTTTATACGCTATCACGCACCTGACATGAATAACGTGAGCTACCTGGCGCGAGAGTTCAATGTTACCAAACCTACCATTAGTGATGCCATAAAGGTTCTTGGAATAAAGGGATTAGTGACAAAGATTGCCGATGTTTCCGATAACCGGCGTTATCACCTTCAACTTACAGAAAAGGGACAGGGGGTGGTTACCCGAACAGAAGATTATACTGCTCCGTTTACAACATGGATCGCCGGGGTTGAACAAGGGAACAAAGAACAGGTATGGCAAGCCATTGCCAGCCTTATCCGCGCGTTGAACCAGAGCAATATGATCAGCGTGCAACGAAGCTGTTTCTCATGCCGCTTTTATGGAATCAGAGACCGTGCTCCATTCTGCAATTTGCTAAACGAAAAACTGCAGGCAAAGGACATTAGAATTGATTGCCCGGAGTATCAGAATAACTTTTTTTCCTGATACAACTTTCTATATTTGTGCCGCACCTTATAATACTTGCCTAAATGCTAAAGCAACGACCGCTTGCCGGTAGTTTCGTGTTTGCCTGGATCCTGCTACTGGGTAGCGGTTTCCGGCTTTGTGCCCAGGATCAGGGCAATGACTCTCCGTTGGAATTTAAAGATCACGAAAGGATCGTGTTTCTGGGCGGTTCCCTTTTTGAGAATGAGATGGAGAGTGCCTATCTTGAATTGGCGATTGCTTCCCGCTGGCCGGACCGCGAACTGACGTTCCGGAATCTGGGCTGGACGGGCGATAACGTTTTTGGCCAGGCAAGAAGCACCTATACCAGCCCGCCTACCCCCTATCAACAACTCTTTCAGCAGCTTAGAAGTACCCGTCCTGATTATGTATTCCTTGCATATGGGGTTGTAGAAGCCCAGAAAGGCGAGGCAGGCCTGGATGAGTTTACCAGGGGACTCGAAGTAATTATTGATTCAATTGATGCAATGGGAGCGCAAACCATTTTGCTGTCCACCATTCCTGTTAAACTTGCCGGCACCCCGGAAAACACCGTGAAGCAGAATAAGAATCTCCGGTTGTACAGTGATGCGATTTCTAAAACTGCTTCAAAACGTAAAAAGCGATTTATAAACCTTTTTACGCCTGTTTCTCAACATAAGGCGGCCGTTTATTCCTATAATGGAATCCATCTGAACGAAGAAGGGTACTATTTCCTGGCTCAGGTACTTGAAAGGGGTCTTGGCTGGCCATCACGGGGAGAAAAGGTCATAGTAGACGCTTCGGGCAACGGCAAAAAAGCGAGCTTCAGCCTGGAAGAAAAGATGCTTCCGCTTCCTGTTCCCACTACCGGACAGGCAGCCCGGGATGAGGCCGTTTTCGTTCAGATCAGGGGATTAAAGAGCGGAAATTATACACTGACCGAAAATGGTAAAGCATTGGTCACTGCCCCGGCAGCGGATTGGGCGAAAGGAATTGTGCTCAAAAAGGGTATTTCCCAGACGCTGTCTGCGCAACTCAGCGATTCTATCGCCTGGAAGAACGAACTCTTCTTTCGGCAATACCGTCCGCTTAACCGAACCTATATTCTGGGTTTTCGTGAGTATGAACAAGGCAGTCATAAGCAAGGCCTTCAGGACCTTAACATACTGATCGGACGATTGGAACAATATATCAACCAGCACCGCAAACCGGTCCGGAAAACATATGAGCTTAGCCCCGCAAATTAGTCCGCAATTTTGAATCGATTCTGTAAAATGAAATTAATAAGCGCCTCCTGGCCCGCACGAATATTGGTAGTTACCACCTTGTTTGCGGCCGCATGCTCCGGTAATCAGGAAGACCGGCTGAAAAACCTTCCCGAGGATCACCCTGAAAGAGAACTGGCATCTTTCGAAATAGCTGAAGGGTTTGAGATCAACCTGTTTGCTTCCGAACCAATGGTGGAAAAGCCCATTCAAATGAACTGGGACGCCCAGGGAAGGCTTTGGGTAGTTAGCAGTACCGCCTATCCCCACCTGAAAACGGGAGAGAAGGCAAATGATAAAATTTATGTGTTGGAAGATACCGACGGGGATGGAACAGCGGATAAATCAACCGTATTTGCCGATGGCCTTTCGGTGCCAACCGGGGTGCTTCCGGGAGATGGAGGTGCGTACGTGGCTAATTCCACAGAAATTCTCCATTTAATGGACACCGACGGTGATGGCAAAGCGGATTCCACCAGGAAGATTCTGGATGGCTTTGGGACAGCTGATGCGCATCACCTGATCCATACATTTCGCTGGGGCCCTGAAGGGCGCATGTATTTCAACCAGTCAATCTATATTTACAGTCATGTAGAAACTCCATGGGGCGTCCGGAGGCTGGAAGGCGGCGGCGTATGGAAATTGCAACCGAAAACACTGGAGCTGGACGTATATGCCAAAGGACTTATCAATCCGTGGGGACTCCGTTTCGATCCTTACGGGCAGTCTTTCCTGACCGACGGGGCCGGAGGGGAAGGGATTAACTACGCGTTTCCGGGCGCTACTTTTGTTACTTCACCCGGGGCGGAACGCATTCTTCGCGGCCTGAACCCGGGCCAGCCCAAGCATTGCGGACTGGATATTGTTTCTGGCCGCCATTTGCCGGAATCATGGATCGGAAGCCTGATTACCAATGATTTCCGGGCCAATCGTGTCAATCGCTTCCAGCTGGAGGAACAGGGCAGCGGTTACGCTTCCAAACAAATGCCTGACCTGCTTTGGACGGATCAGGTGGCTTTTCGGCCTGTGGACGTTTCTATCGGGCCGGACGGAGCAATTTATATTGCCGATTGGTATAATCCGATCATACAGCATGGGGAAGTGGACTTCTTCGACCCCCGGCGGGACCAATCACATGGACGTATCTGGCGCATTACAGCTAAAAACAGGAAGCTGGTGCCCAAACCAACATTGACAGACGATTCTATAGAGGAATTGCTGGATGCTTTAAAAGTGCCGGAGGCCTGGACGCGTACGCAGGCTCGCCAACTGCTGAAAGAACGAGGTGCTGAAGAAGTGGCCCCCGTACTGCAACAATGGATCTCTGAACTGGACGAGAAAGATCCCGATTATGAACGCCTGAAACTGGAAGCGCTGTGGGTATCACAAGCGATCAATACTTATAACGGGCCGCTGCTTGAGAGCTTGTTCAATGCCAAATCACATCAGGTGCGAGCTGGCGCCGTGCGGGCTCTTCAGCTGTGGCATGAAAAAACGGGCAACCTGGAAGCGATCCTTCAAAAAGTGGCAACCGACCCTCATCCACAGGTTCGCCTGGAGGCAGTGATCGCCCTGAGAGAACTGAATAATGCTGACGGGGCAAAGGCAGCGCTGGCTGTGCTGGACCAGCCCATGGATGAGTTTCTGGATTTTGCGCTTTGGCAGACCACCAGGCAACTCGAACCCATGTGGATGGCCAGCCTGAAAAGCAATCCTGATTTTTTCGGCGATCCGGCTAAAACCGCTTATGCCTTGAAATCCGCAGCCAGCCCGGAGGCAATTGCCCTCCTGACACAGCTTTATAAAGAAGGACAGGTGCCCGGGCAATATAGCCAGGACGCGCTTTCCGCCATTGCTAAAAGAGGACAAATACAGGACCTGAACGATATTCTGGATGTAGCGATCGCCGGATTTTCAACAGAGAAACGAGATGTTTCTGCTGAACTGGGAGCCGTTGAAGCAGCGGCAAGGCAACGAAAAGTCTATGCCAATAAGCAACCCGGCAGGCTGGGCGATATTATCAAAGGGCCGAATGAAACATCGGCCGTTGCTGCGATGAAGGTGGCAGGTGTCCTCGGGGTGAAATCGCTGGAATCATTACTGGGATCCATGATCGGCCATGAAAACAGGAACTATGCCCGCACTGCCATGTATTCCCTGGCTGCGATTAATCCGGCAAGAGCTCAAACACTGATTAAAAGGAAGACAGCAGCCGGGAACCCTACAGATCTCCGGATCATCGCAGTTTCGGAGCTGGCGGCAATCAATGCCCAGGAAGCAGCCAGGGCAGGTGTCGTGTTGATAAACGAACTGGATAGTCCCGAACAGGTGCCACAGTTGTTTGATGCCTTCCTGCCCGACCGCGGCCGGGTACAGGCGCTTGGCAATGTGCTGGCCGATACCCGTATTCCCGAAGCTGCTGCGATCGCGGCGCGCCAGCATATTCAAAAAGCCATTCCCTGGAACCGTCAGGAAGAAGAAGAGGTTAAATTATTGATAAAGGGCCTGGAAGCTTCGGGCGGGGTACTTTCAACCGGACCCATGTCACAGGACCTCAACGCCAGCCAAATAAAAGCAATTGCGGTAGAAGCAGAACAGACTGGTGATCCGGTAAAGGGCGAGATGGTATTTCGCAGAAATGAACTGACCTGTCAGAATTGCCACGCCATCGGTGGTGCAGGCGGACTGGTTGGACCCGATCTGAGCAGCCTTGGAACAAGCTCGCCAACCGCAACCATTATCAACTCCCTTATTCATCCTGCCGAATCAATCAAAGAAGGATTCGAATTGCAGCGAATTAGCCGTAATGATCTTTCTGAACTGCTTGGCTACCTGGTAAGCGACCGGCCGACCGAGATCGTAATGCGAGACGTATCCGGCCAGGAAGTATCTATTCCGAAAGATAACATCAAGGCCTGGGAAAAGGTACCGGGCTCGCTCATGCCTCCGGGGCTTACGGCCAGCCTTGAAAAGCAAGAATTCCTGGACCTGGTCAGCTTCCTGACACAGTTGGGCGAATCAGGCAACTTTCGGGTTCCTTCCGACCGTTTTGTGCGGCGATGGGACGTGCTTTCTGCAAGCGACGAATTGACGCAAACGTTTATAAGCGATGGCGCCGGAGCTGTTGCAAACGACCTGTCATTAAGCGCTATGCCTGATTACAGTACGGTTTCGGGAGTATTACCACTCGAAGAATTGCCGGTAGTAAAAACAAGTTCCGGCGCACAATACAGTTTTGTCCGGTTCAGGATTGAAGTGCTCACTTCGGGAGAGGTGGCCCTTGATCTGAATGATCAGAACGGTATTCAAGCCTGGGCAGAAGAAAAGGAAGTTGCCTTTAAAGACGGCAAACTGGTTGTTTCTTTGTCCCAGGGCACTCATGTGATCACATTGGCGATCGATCGCGTCAAACGTGAACAGGCGCCATTGTCAGCAAAACTGATTGAAGGCAGCGCTCAGGCGCGACTGGTGATGGGACGATGACACTTTCTGGGAAGCCGCACTGGAATATGCTACCTTTGCAGGTAAAAATTAGTCCATGAGTGTTTATCTTTCAGCGGAACAACTGGCCAAGTCATATCACGACCATTGGTTGTTCAAGGATCTCAGCCTGGGCATCTCGCAGGGGGATAAGCTTGCACTTGTCGGCGAAAACGGAGCAGGTAAATCTACCCTGCTGAAAATATTATGCGGGCAAGAAGCGCCG
>DATCYD010000179.1:0-4768 GCA_036570465.1 Anseongella sp. | reverse complement strand
CCATGGAAACCACTACAGGTTTCTCTTCTTTGGCAAGGCTCATTTCACGCCATATTACATCAGAAGCAAGCGCGCTGCCTCCTGGGGAGTTTACCCGGAGTACGATGGCATCGATGTCCCCATCCCGGCGAGCTTTGCGGATAGCCGAAGATAAGCGATCCGAACCAGTTATGAAATCCGTTCCTTCGCCACTGATTATTTCTCCTGAGGCATAAATGACAGCGATCTTGTCAGGAAGACCTTGCCGGGACTCTTCTTTGACCGAAACATGGCTATAATCACTTAATTTAATGGTATTAAGTTCGTTTTCATCCTGGCTGCTGGTAAGTGCCTTCAGTTCAGTCAACAGTTCGTCTTTGTATTTCAGACCATCCACGAGACCGTAACGAAGGGCGTCAGCCGGTTGACGTATCAGAAGACTATCAGCAAGCAGACGCAGGCTGTCAGAGGGGATGTCACGATCCTGACCAACGGCTCCCAGGAAATGTCCATAGATATCTTCCAGCAGCACACTCATCTGCTCCCTGCTGGCAGGACTCATTTCTTTTTCAGTGAAAGGTTCCATGGCCGATTTATAAATACCTGAACGAATGACCTGTGGCACAATGTCCAACTTTTCCAGTAGTCCTGTGAAGAAGATAACCTCTGATCCCAGTCCGCCGAAATCCAGGCTTCCTTCAGGATGCAAATAAATCTTGTCAGCAACGGAAGCCAGGTAGTATGCTGTTTGCGAGTAAAACTCACCATAAGCAATGATCGGTTTACCGCTTTTTTGAAATCTGAGCAAGGCATTCCGGATTTCTTCCAGTGTGGCAAATCCGGCAGGAACATCGCTGAGTTCCAGATAAATTCCGTCGATATTGGGGTCGAGTTCAGCCTTTCTGATGTTGGCAAGAATATCGTTTAGCCCGGTCCCTCCGTTAATGCCTATTCCGGACAGACCTATCAGGGAGAAAGGAGTCTGTGGTGTGCGTTCGGGAATTGGGTGGTCAAACCTGGTAATCAATAAGCTGTTTTCAGCCACTGTGACGGTTTTTTCGCCAGTGCTGGCACTCATCAGGGCGCCTACCATCATCAGGAACAATACCAGCAATAAAAAAAACGACAAGAACACTCCCAGCATGGAAGCGAACATGAATTTGAAGAATTGCTTCATAGCAATGTTAGATTTTGATGTAAATATATTAAAATTGCCCCGCATGAACGAGGTGTATCTTTCTCTTGGAAGTAATCTTGGCAAACGTCAGGAAAACCTGGCGGCAGCATCCAGGGAGCTGCAAAATCTGCTGGGAACCCCCTTGAAGCAATCTTCGGTTTATGAAACGGCTGCCTGGGGGAATACGGATCAATCTGATTTTTTGAATCAGGTTCTAGTATTTCAGCTGGAAAAAGGCAGGGAAAACTGGCTGCTGGAGCGTATCAATGAGCTGGAAAGTATGCTTGGCCGGGTTCGCCGGGAGAAATGGGATGCCCGGATTATCGATATCGATATTCTGTTGGCCGGCTCCCAGGTGATCCATGATTCCACACTTACCATTCCTCATCCCTGTCTTCACCTGCGTCGGTTCGTACTGGTCCCGCTGAATGAGATCGCGCCCAATCTTTTGCATCCTGAGTTTGACAAAACGATCAGTGAATTGCTGGAACATTGTCCAGATAGGCTGGAGGTAAAGCGCATTTCCGTTGATTTAAGAAATAAAAGGCATTCTTAGTAAAGGCAACAGCAGGATCAGGCTTCCCGGATCGTAAATTCGTAAGACTCCATGATCATATTGGCCAGCAGTTTTCTGCAGGCTTCGTCTATTTTTTCGCGGGCAGACGCTTCGTCAGGCGAATCTACCTCCAGGGTAATGTGTTTCCCAATGCGGACGTTCCCGATTTCTAAAAGACCCAGGTTGACCATGCTTTTGCTGACCGCTTTGCCCTGAGGATCCAGGATTTCCTTATGGGGCATGACGTTAATCTCGGCAATAAATTTCATTTTACGTACTACGAATTCGTTAAACCTTATTTTTCCGCAGAATCACCGGCGATAACAGATACAGCACAACGATTACAGGGACAGCTGCAAATTTAAGGAAAAGGATCAACAGCAGGCCTATTGCCAGGAAAATATAGCGAAAGCGGTTCCCCCTGGTATCGTCGCGACTGAATTTCAGAGAAGGCAAGGGCAGGGGAGCAACCAACAGATAACTCATTATCAGTACCATCGGAAGCATAATGAAGGGATTTGCGGTGAGCTGATCTATCTGAGGGAATCTGCAGGCGGCAAGAGGCAACGATGCAAAAAACAGCCCGCAAGCCGGTGTCGGAAGACCCATAAAGCTTGTTTTTTGTCGTTCATCAACATTAAAACGTGCCAGGCGCAGTGCAGAGAACACCGTTAAAAGAAAGGCGGCAAAGACCCATTCCCTGCCAGATTGCGGAAAATCGCCGGGCTGCAATAACCTGAAGACGACGAATCCCGGTACCAGTCCGAAACTAATTATATCGGCCAACGAATCCAGTTCTTTCCCAATCGGGGACCAGGCGTTCAATGCCCGGGCCGCAAATCCGTCGAAAAAATCAAAGAACGCGGCCAGAAACACCAAACAACACCCCGTCATTACTTCCCCCGCTGCCACAAAAACCACTGCAACGCATCCCGAGAGCAGGTTCAGACAAGTCAGAATGTTCGGAATAGCTTTCCTCATACACCTTTTAAAAAAGTTTCTGGTTTTTCCGCTAACGCGGAGTTTCAGGTTTCCAGAAGAGCTGCGTAAAAGTTGCCGGACTCTGGAGCTTTGAACGATTAAGCTGTCACGCAGCGACCCTGTGTCAGTTGCTGAGCAACTGCATGAAACCAGAAACTGCTGCTGCAGCAACAGTTTCTAACTATTCATCGATACCAGAAATTCTTCGTTGTCTTTGGTTCCCCGCATTTGAGACAACAGGAATTCAATGGCTTCCTGTGAGTTCATATCTGCCAGGTGATTCCTCAGGATCCATACACGTTGCAGCGCTTCCCGGTCCAGCAATAGTTCGTCGCGCCGGGTAGAGGAGGCGGTGATGTCGATAGCGGGGAAGAGGCGCTTGTTGGAAAGTTTGCGGTCCAGCTGCAGTTCCATGTTGCCTGTTCCCTTGAATTCCTCGAAAATGACTTCATCCATCTTGGAGCCGGTGTCAATCAGGGCTGTGGCCAGGATGGTTAGTGAACCTCCGTTTTCTATCTTACGCGCGGCGCCGAAAAAGCGCTTGGGTTTGTGCAGTGCGTTTGCGTCCACACCGCCGGAAAGAATCTTACCCGAAGCCGGAGCAACTGTATTGTAAGCCCGTGCCAGACGGGTAATGGAGTCAAGGAGAATGACCACATCATGGCCGCATTCCACCATTCGTTTGGCTTTCTCCAAAACAATATTTGCAATCTTAACGTGCCTGTCAGCCGGTTCGTCAAATGTGGACGAGATGACTTCAGCGCGTACACTGCGGGCCATGTCGGTTACTTCCTCGGGGCGTTCGTCGATCAGCAGAATGATCAGGTACACTTCGGGATGATTGGCGGCAATGGAATTGGCAACGTCTTTCAAAAGCTGCGTTTTACCGGTCTTTGGCTGAGCAACGATAAGGCCGCGCTGACCCTTCCCAATGGGGGTGAACAGGTCCATGATCCGGGCGGAATAGTTGTCCGGCTTGGTCACCAGGCTGAATTTCTCATAAGGAAAAAGAGGCGTCAGGTAATCAAAGGGGACCCTGTCCCGTACTTCGGCCGGTCCCCGTCCGTTAATGGCTTCGATCCGTACAAGCGGAAAATATTTTTCTCCTTCTTTTGGCGGACGGATGTTTCCCCGGACCATGTCGCCGGTCTTGAGTCCGAAGAGCTTTATCTGGGATTGGGAAACATAAATATCGTCAGGAGAAGTCAGGTAATTATAATCGGCAGAGCGTAGAAAGCCATAGCCATCGGGCATGATCTCCAATGCACCTTCATTGACAATGACATTGTCAAAGTCGAGTGAAGTAGCGTTTGAGGATTGATCGGCACGCTGGCGCGGCTGTTTTTCTTCAACTCCCTGAACAGGTTTCTTCTCAGTATAAGATTTTTCAGGGTATGATGGCCTGTCGGGCTCAGAAGGTATAACGGGTCCGGCCTTTTTGACCGGCTCAAATCCCCGGGAAGTATCTTCTTCACCCATCAGGGGAGAATCGGTATTCTCGTCGGATTTTTTGATGCGGATGCGTCGCCCCCGTTTGAGTTTATCCGCTCCGTTTCCGTTAGAACCCTTGTTTTTTTCTTTGTTACTTGCACTGTCTTTCCCGGGGCTGTCTTCCTGGGCGGTAGGTGGTGTTTGCTGCTCGAGGATGCTGCGGATTAGCGGCTGCTTGCGCAGGTCGTCATAGTCCGGGATATTCAGATCTTTTGCGATGATCCTCAATTCAGCTACGAGTTTAGCGTTTAATTCTGATTCGTTAAACATGAAAATAGTATATTAAATAACTGCTATAGGCATCAGATATCCGCACACGTACACAATACTAATGATGGGTTGGTTTTTAAATGCACGGGGTTATCTGAAAACGAATGATTCCTTGTAAGAGGCATTTGAGATTATACTGCAATAGTAGGGATTATAATTTATTTTTCAAATTTTTTTAAAAAATTGTGGTGGCGTAACTTAGCGCCAAAATACGCAGTAGCATGACAAGGGACGAGCTCTTTGAACAGATCAAAAGAAAACAATCGTTTTTATGTGTGGGCCTGGATACGGATATCAACAGGATCCCTCAACAT
>DATCYD010000178.1:0-2088 GCA_036570465.1 Anseongella sp. | reverse complement strand
AAAAATACCGCAGGTATCTTTCGATAATACGGACCGTAACCGAACCTCGCCATTCGCCTTTACAGGAAATAAATTCGAGTTCCGCGCGGTAGGATCCTATGCGAACTGCGCCGCTCCGATGACCATTCTCTCCACCATCGTAGCAGATCAGCTGGAAACGTTCAAAAAGGATGTGGATGCGCTGATCAGAAAGAAAGAAAAGAAAGACGTGGCCATTCTGAAGGTGATCCGCCAGTATATTAAGGAATCTAAAAATATCCTGTTTGAAGGCAATAATTACAGTGAAGAATGGCATCAGGAAGCTGAAAAACGCGGTTTGCCCAATCTGCGCACCACCCCGACCGCCCTGGACGCCTATATAACGCCAAAGGCGGAAAAACTGTTCACTGAACAGGAAATTTATACCGAACGGGAACTGCATGCCCGTTACGAGATCCTGCTGGAAGCCTTTATTAAAAAGATTCAGATCGAAGGCAGGGTACTCGGAGACCTGGCCCAGAATCATATTATTCCAACAGCCTTGACTTACCAGACAAGCCTGATCAACAACGTCAAGGGCCTGAAAGAAATCGGGCTGGACAAAAAGAACTACGAGAGTCAGCTGAGTCTTATCCAGCAGATCTCCGAACATGTGAATCTGGTAAAAAAGAATGTGGATGCCATGACCGAGGAACGCAAAAAAGCCAACAAGCTGACGGATACCCGGAAAATGGCCGCTGCCTACGACGAAAAGGTAAAACCTTATTTCGACGTTATCCGCTACAACATCGAAAAACTGGAGCGGATGGTGGACGATTCTGTATGGCCGATGCCGAAATACAGGGAACTGCTGTTCCTCCGTTAATAAGAGCTGCCACACACAGTGCTTGCAGCTGATAGTGAAAAGACTCCGGGAGTTGATGAAGCTTCCGGAGTTTTTACGTTTTACGGAGTCCCCGCGAAGGCCTGCAAAGCCCGGCAATTTCGTACATTTGCAGCATGAGCAACGACCTTCGTTACAATCAGCGCGGGGTATCCGCTTCCAAGGAAGATGTACATGCGGCAATCAAGTACATTGATAAAGGTCTTTTTCCAAAGGCTTTCTGCAAGATCATCCCCGATATCCTGGGCGGCAATGACGATTTCTGCAATATCATGCATGCCGATGGCGCTGGCACGAAATCGTCGCTGGCCTATGTCTATTGGAAGGAAACCGGCGACGCAAGCGTGTGGAAAGGCATTGCACAGGATGCCATTGTCATGAATACCGATGACCTGCTCTGCGTGGGAGCTACGGATAATATCCTCCTCTCCTCCACCATCGGGCGAAACAAAAACCAGATACCCGGGGAAGTGATCGCGGCGCTGATCAATGGTACTGAAGAGATCCTGGAGGAGCTTCGTTCTTACGGAATCGGCATTTTTTCAACAGGCGGAGAAACTGCCGACGTGGGCGATCTGGTGCGGACGCTGATCGTGGACTCCACCGTTAGTTGCCGCCTCCGGAAAGAAGAGGTGATCAGCAATGACCGGATTCAGGCTGGCGATGTCATTGTGGGACTTTCCTCTTTCGGAAAAGCCGTCTATGAGCAGGAATACAACGGCGGAATGGGTAGTAACGGACTTACTTCTGCCCGTCATGATGTATTCAACAAGGGAATTGCCGAAAAATATCCAGAAAGCTACGATCCGGCCATCCCCTATGAATTGGTCTTCAGCGGAAGCAAAAAACTAACCGACCCCATTCATATTTCCTTTTACGATGCCTCGGGAAGGGCCGCCCGGGAAGTACAGACCACCGCAGGCAAGCTGGTGCTTTCTCCTACCCGTACCTATGCGCCCGTCATAAAAGAAGTGTTTCAGTCATATCGTTCGCAGATACACGGCATGGTGCACTGCAGCGGGGGCGCCCAGACAAAAGTACTCCATTTCATCAATGACCTGCATATCATCAAAGACAACCTTTTCCCCTGTCCGCCTTTGTTCCACCTTATCCAGGAACAATCGGGCACTGCCTGGGTAGAAATGTATAAAGTATTTAATATGGGGCACCGGATGGAACTTTATGTCCCTGAGAAGATCGCCGATGATTTAATCGCAATCTCGATA
>DATCYD010000177.1:0-7090 GCA_036570465.1 Anseongella sp. | reverse complement strand
CCAGCTAAACCGGGCACCGCTGAAATCCTCAGTGATTTCCATGGTTTTTCGAATGATATGGATGGGGGGTTCCAGCGGAGCAGCAGTGAACGATACCGGTTCGGACACATTCGCTGAACGGTCCACCACATACAGCGTCACCGTCTTTTCTTCAGTATCGCCGAATCCTTCAATGGTCACCTGGCTGTCATAGGCCGATGATCTTGTTTCAGCTAACGCTCCGTTAGCGTCGATATACTCAGCCTTCACATACAGGATGTCTTTGTCCGCAGGCAGATCGTAACTAACCTCAAAACCACCGTTGATTGCACGGTATTCCATGTTTTGGATAGGTTCCGGATTACCGCTGTCGGTAAAGACAGGGTTATGTTCCATTTTTTCCTTGCATGAGCCAGTTAGCAGCAGCAGGATATATAAGGGGAATATTGACTTTTTCATACTCTTCGTATTTTATCTTGCGCTTACCAGCCTGGGTTTTGGATCAGGCTGGGGTTATTTACCAATTCACTTTCCGGAATGGGCCAGAGATAGTCCCGCTCGGAAAACGACATATTATAAAGGATCTGAACACTGTAGTAATCTTCCACAGCAGTTTCGAGCACATTCCAACCGCGCACAGGTTTATTAAAGTACTCCACAGCAAGTTTCCATCTTCTCAGATCCCAGTAACGCCCTCCTTCGAAAGCCATTTCAATAAGTCGTTCACGGTGAATGATATCCCGCAGGCCATCTTTGGTGGTTGGTTTGTTTGGAATGCGTGAATGAGCCGCCCAGCTGTCCACCACCCCTTCCAGGCCAGCGCGTGCACGTATCAGATCAATGTATTCATATACCTCTGCATCCGGCGTCTGTTTTGTTTCGTTCAGCGCTTCGGCATAATAGAGATACAAATCAGCCAACCGGATAATCGGAAAGGCATACCGGAATGCAATGAACTGATTTCCTCCGCGAACTTCCGATTTCAGATTCACCAGTTTCTTTGGCCAGTATCCGGTTACAGAATATTGGGTAATCTCAAAAATGGAAGCAAATTCGCCACGTCTCGAATGAATGTACCAGGGATCCGTATCTACGTCCTTGCCATTGCCAAACCACACACTTCTGTCAAACGCCAGGTCCGCGTAGAAGCGAGGTTCACGGTCAAAATTCAGTAAGGCCGTCTGCTGTCCGGGTTCTACATGGAAACGATCCTCCTGGCTGGCTTCCTTCAGAAGGAACCGGTTTTCGTACGGATAGTTCGTATCTTCTTCAATAGGCACTCCATTTTCAGAATAATAGGTTTCCACCACTTCCAGCGTAGGCCCATGATTGGATGATACCGGATTGGTGATGTAACTGTACAGCCGGGGCATGGACCGGGACTGAGTGCCGTTCGAATTATCGGTGTGTCCCCAGATCTGTTCCTGATTCCAGCGTTCAGTGATCCGGCTTCGCAACGCCGCTTTTAGCAAGGTGGTGTCATTCTGAGGGAATGGACTGGCGAAATCTGCCTTTTGGAACAAGCTGATACCGGCGGCATGACAAATATCTATCGCCTCTTTGCAGGCTTGCGCTGCCATTTCCCATTTTTCCGGATCAAAGGCGGCCGGAAATAACTGGACACCTTCCTTGTTGACAAATCCGGAATACACCGGATTTCCATTAAACAGAGGACTGGCGTATTCCATCAAAACTCTTGCCTTGATTGCTGCAACGATCGGACGGGTTACCCGGCCTTTATCCCGGTTCTCAAACTGCAGGGATTCCGGCAGTACCTCCATGGCCTCGTTCAGCAGATTAATCACGTAGGTGAACCCCTCGTCCAGGGTATTGCGTTCCTGACGGATCTGGTCAAAATCGGCGGTTACCGGTACCGATTCGTCCATAATAACAATTGGTCCGTACATACGCAGCAAGTAAAAATGGTAATAAGCTTTCAGGAATTTGGCTTCGGCCGACCATAACTCCTTCAAATTCTGGCTCAAGCCCAATACATTCTCCACGTTCTCCAGAAAAATATTACAAGCCCGGATCCCCTGATAAAGATTCTCTCCACCATTGGCCCCACGCCAGTAATCAAATCGCGGATTGGTTACGTTTTGGAAGCCCTGCGCCACGGTTGGACCGTTATCATTCCGTAGCTGTTCGGGATACCATATTTCGTCACCTGCGTTCAGCGCCGGGTTCTGGTTGACCCCTCCCGCATTAGGCATGTATGAATAACAGGTAAGCAGATAACGCTCCGTATTGAACTCATTGCTGAAGGCGTGCTTCAGCGTGGCAACGTTATCAGGTACAATGTCCAGGTATTTTTGACACGACCCCATGGCCAGCAGGACCATCAGAGCAGTGATATATCGGTATGTTTTCATTCTATCCATCTCTATGTTTGCAATTACTTAAAGAGATACCTGCAGGCCGGCGCTGAACACACGTTGAGTGGGATAACCCAGCCCGTTTCCGCCCATTTCCGGATCCCAAAGCTTGAAACTACTGAATGTAAGCAAGTTGGTCCCCGCCAGATAGATCCTCAAATTCTCCACCTTAAAGCGCTGAAGCAGCTTGGCGGGCAGGGTATAACCAATCTCCATTGATTTCAACCGCAGAAAGGTTCCGTCCTGCATAAACCAGTTGCTATGTTGCAGGTTATTTTCGACTGGTTGTTCAGAAAGCCGGGGCCACAGGGCATAAACGTCCCGGTTCTTCTCAGACCAATAACTGTCCGCCCAGGCTTGAAGCAATTGGTTTTCCAGCGTATAACCTAGAATGTTTCCATCGTCGTCATCATACGCATAGCGTATGAACGGCGAGGTTGCCCGGGGATCTATCCAGAACGATTCGTTGGCCAGCCCCTGGAAGAAGAAGGAAAAATCTACATTTTTGTAACCCATCGAAAGCCCGAACCCATAAATAATCTCCGGTTCAGTCGTGTTGCCAATGGGGACGCGGTCCAGGCCGGTAATTCTACCGTCCCCGTTAATGTCCCTGTATTTAATATCACCTCCCATGTACTCGCCAAACCCTTGTTGCGGGCTGTTGGCCACTTCATCTTCATCCACAAATAATCGTTCGGCCACATACCCCCAGGTCTGGTTAATGGAATGACCGACCCTTGACAACCAAGGAGTTGCCGAATAATCCGGTTCCTCAATCTCAATGATCTTATTGGTGGCATAGGTGAAATTAGCCATGCCCTGGATCCACATGCCGTTTCCAAAGGAACTGTAATAGTTGAGCCGGCCGTCAATGCCACTCCCTACGGTTTCCCCGATATTGGCAAACACGTCGGCTTCAAGTCCCAGAGTTGCCGAGGTGATGCGGCGAGCAAAGATGTTATAGCGGCGCTCCCGGAAATAATCGGCTTCCAGGGTAAGCTTGTCAAACAAACCGATCTCTATACCCAAATTCGTTTTATTGGCAATTTCCCAGGCGATCTCATTGTTTTGGTACCGGTCAATAGAAATTCCCGGGCGTGTATTGTTGAAATCCGTACCGGTGGTATAGGTCCGTTCAGCATTGTTCAGGTTCACCAGTGACAGATAAAAGAACCGATCGAATTCACCTGCAATCCGGTCGTTCCCATTCTGGCCGTAGGTCGCTTTCAGTTTCAACAAACTAACCACGGGTTTGAGCGGTTCAAAAAAGTCCTCGTTGGAAATGATCCAGCCCACGCCCGCCGAGGGAAAAAATCCCCAACGAAAATCTTCATGAAAGCGTTCCGAGGCATTATATCCAAAGTTAAACTCGGCAAAATACCGTTCATCATATCCGAACGTAAATCGACCGGCAAGACCCACGTTCCGGAAAGGAAGCGACGCTATCAGGTTGCCAGGATTGGCAAATCGTCGGTTATTCATGGTATAAACAAACATACCCGAAACATCATATTTTTCTGCAAACAATCGCTTGTAGGTCACAGAAGCTTCCAGGTAAGTGGCAGATTCTACAAACTTATCCGTTTCGTTATAATCCAGACTTTCGGTACCACCTTCTTCATTGAGCAACGTGAGCCGGCTCTCTCCGGTGATCGCACTCCTTCCCGCCTGGTAGTAAAACGGATTGTAAAACCTGCGCAGGCTATTCCCCGACTCTCGGTTGGCGTGCATCTTTATATTGCCGGTGAGGCCCTCTGTCAGAAATTCAAGATTCTGATCGAGTTCTACCTGCGCCAGGTATTTGGAGGTACCGGTTTCCCGGTAGCCTCTGGCCATTTCAGCAAACGGATTCATAAAAAGCCCGTCGCTATGGTTTCCAAACAAAATATGATTGGCATACAGGTGCTCCTCATCCTTTTCATAATACGCTTTGAAGCGTACCGGGTTACTTCGCATGATGTTATGATACATCTTCGTACCCCCGTAAAGCGGACCGTTATAGTCGTCATAATTCCCGCTGAAACTCATTTTCAGGCCAGTGGAACTGGTCAGGGAAATATTCACATTGGAGCGTAATTGAAACTGTTTGTAGTCGATGTTATTATTGAAGTCATTCAATTTTGGCACTTTAAGAATGCCGTTATCCTGGCTTCCGGCAATCGATACATAATACCGCGCCACTTTACCGCCGCCATTTACGCTGAAATTCATCCGCTTATTCACGGTATAGTCCTTAAGCAGCTCACCGTACCAATCGTTGGTGGGATACATGACCGGATCGTCTCCGGCGAGTGTCTTATCCACTTTTTCGGGTGAATAAGGCAACAATCCCAACGGGTCGCGGGTACGTACAGCCTCATTATGCATCAGCATAAAAGTCACAGGACTGGCCAGCTCTATCTTTCGGGTGGGAGTAGAAACATAACTTTCCACCCGGATATCGTACTGCGGCGGACCTTCCGTTCCTTCCTTAGTGGTCACATAAATAACACCGTTTGCTCCCCTGGCACCGTAAAGGGCCGCCGCAGAGGCGTCCTTCAGAACCGAGAAAGACGCAATATCGTCCGGTTGCAGCCGGGCCAGATCCCGGACGGTAAGCTCCACGCCGTCGATCAGGATCAGAGGCACGTTATAACTCAGGCTGGTGACTCCCCGGATAAAGAAATCGGTATCATCAGTACCGATTCCAGGTTCTCCCGATCGCTGATAAGCGATCAATCCGGGTACACGTCCGGCCAGGGCCGTTGTCAGGTTGCTGGAAGGCACTTTCAAATCAGCTGGTGTAACTGTCGTAATGGCCGACACCACACTCGCCTTCTTTTGAGTACCAAAGGCCACCACCACTACCTCATCCAGATTACCAACATCCTCTTCCATGGTCACGTCAATGATACTTCTACCTTCGACGTTAACCTTTAAAGCCTTCATTCCCAGAAAGGTAAACTCAATAACGCTGTTTCCGTCGGGAACATCAATTGCATAGCGCCCTTCCAGATCGGTGTTGACACCAATCTGCGTCCCGGCTACGTTTACCGAAACCCCGGGCAAGGGCTGACCATCCGTTTTTGAAGTCACCGTACCGCGCACAGATAACTGGGCGAAAGCGGTGGGTCCGGAAATGATTAAAAACGCGCACAGAAAGATGCGCATTGGTTTTGGATGAAGGGCAGAAGGCATAAGTCTCCCCGCCCGTTGAAAAAACAGGGTACGTTTCTGTTTCATAATATATCGCTAAGGTTAAGATTTTCCGAAATATACTTTTGTTCCTGGTTTAGGGTTTTCGGTCCTCCTTCTTACCTAAATTCGCAAATATATTTGAACAAACAAAATATTATTTCTCTCAAAAGCACATCTGGTACCGCTCACCAAATAATATTCATATAGCGTATTTTAGACAAATATTCCTTTACGGGCTCCCAAGACCTATTTTTAAGTCGTACTTTCATACGTAAAGCAAAATATCAGGACATGTCCCGCTGGAGAAATTTTTCCAGTTCCAGCAGCGAAATATTGGTGCGAACACGTCCGTATTTGGCGTAGGCAAGTTCACCGGTCTCTTCGGAGATTACCAGCGCGGAAGAGTCACTTACTTCGGTAATACCAATGGCTGCCCGGTGCCGCAGTCCCAGCCTTGGAGGAAGTTCTGTATTGGAGGTGAGCGGCAGTACACAACTGGCCGAAACGATCTGGCTGTCGGCGATGATAACCGCTCCATCGTGGAGCGGACCGTTTTTGGAGAAAATGGTTTCAAGAAGACGTTTGGAAACAACGGCGTTCAGGGACTCGCCGTTATTGAAAAAGTCCTGCCCATCAATGTTCCTGGCAAAAACGATCAGAGCGCCGGTTTTGGTATTTTTCATGCTGCGGCAAGCCTCGATAATGGGTTTTATCTTATCGTAGTTAACCCCTTCGATGGTTTTGTTTCCGAATATGAACCGAAGCCAGCCTTTGTGACGGTTCAGAAGGCTGTTACGTCCGATCATCAGGAGAAAACGCCTGATCTCTTCCTGAAAAACAATAATGAGCGCAATGACCCCCACACTGGCCACCTTATCAAAAATCCCGGTCATCAACCTCATTTCCAGGAAGCGGACCAGCAGATAAAATAAAAAGATAAGGAAGAGCCCGATGAGGATATTTACCGCAATAGTTCCCCGAACCAGGCTAAAAAACAGATAGATCAGTACCGCTACCAGGAGAATGTCGATGACATCGAAAATCCCGAAACCCGAAAAAATATCTCCTGCCGATTCCATATAGATCAGTTCTGATGCAAAGTTGTAAAAATTTTTGCGGTTTCCACGGCTTCCCGTACATCATGGACCCGCAAAATGAGGGCCCCTCTCTCAAGAGCAAGCATATTCACGGCCGTTGTGGCATTCAATGCTTCCTCCGGCCCGGTTCCCAGTGTTTGGTAAAGCATCGATTTTCGTGAAAGGCCCGCCATTAACGGACAATCCAGCACCTGCAACTCATCAAGTCTTCGGAGCAATTCAAAACCCTGGGCAGGATGCTTTGCAAATCCAAAACCCGGATCGATTATAAGATCGTTTACACCCAGCTCCCGGAAACGACGGATGCCATCACTAAAATAATCCACCAGATCTCCACAAATATCTTCGTACTGATTTTGCCGGGTCACGGTACGTGGTGTCCCCCTCATGTGCATCATCACGTAAGGCACTTGCAGACGGGCAATGGTGGCGGGCATGGCGCTATCGAGGTGTCCTCCTGAA
>DATCYD010000176.1:0-15463 GCA_036570465.1 Anseongella sp. | reverse complement strand
TTGACAATGTAATTAACTACAGAATCTACAGGTTCCCGATATACCTGTACTTGTTCAGGCGTGCTTGAAATCGGAAAATTTTTATCCATAATGGGAATGGGGCCGTACATCCGGAATAAGAACCAATGATAATAAGCTTTTAAGAATTTGACTTCCGCTATCCACCGTTTCTTCTCCGGTTCTTCCATATCCGGCACTGAATGAATATTCTCTAAAAATGTGTTACAGTCCCGAATGGCCTCGAACATGGATCTTCCACCATTTCCGCCGTCCCAGTAATCCAGATACGGACTTAGAATATTCTGATTGCCCCGGGCAACTTCCCAGACATCCGGCGGACGTGAAACATTGGGAGCGGTCTGATATGGAAAGAAAAGCCAGATCTCATCTCCCGTTAAAAGTCCGGGATTGTTCCCCCAATTGCCATATTTTGGTAAATAGGAATAACAGGTAAACAGGTATTTCTCAGCTTGACTTCGCATGCGGAATGCATATTCAACCGTAGCGACGTTGTCAGGAACAACATCCAGGTAATTACAAGCACTGAACCCAATAAATGACAATGCTATAAAAAAACTCTTGAATATTTTCATCACCAAATTGTTGTTGAGTATAGACTAAAATGAAATCTGGGCGCCCATGTTGATGACACGTTGTACCGGATAGCCTAAACCATCACCCGCCATTTCCACGTCCCATAGTTTAAATTTGCTCCAGGACAATAAATTCGTGCCACTTACATAAAACCTCAGTTTATTTATCTTCAAACGATCCATTGTTCTTTGAGGAAGAGTATAACCTATTTCTGCATTTTTCAAACGCATAAATGAACCATTGCGCATAAACCAGGTATTGCGGGGTGTATTATTCGGATGGGAAGAAGGACTCAACCTCGGCCATAGCGCATAAGGGTCAGGATTAGCTTCTGACCAATAGCTGTTTGCATATGCCTGTAGTACTTGGTTTTTAAGTTGCTGTCCATCAGAGCTTGCTGTGATAAACGGTGCGGTACGCCCGATATCCAACCAGAAGGATTCGCGTCCCAGACCCTGGAAGAACATCGAGAAGTCGAGGTTCTTATAGCCAAACGATACTCCGAAACCATATACGATTTCAGGTGATGTTGGAAATCCGATAGGCACCTGATCCAGTGAAGTAATTTTTCCATCCTTATTGATGTCCCGGTATTTTATGTCCCCGCCTCTGGTTTGTTGTCCGAAATTTTGTAACGGTGAATTATAGACCTCTTCGTCGTCGATAAATAACCGTTCTGCAATGTAGCCCCATTGCTGAGTCAGGTTATAGCCGATACGGGATTTCCAGGGTTCATTGGCGTATAGTGGTTCTTCGTAAGCAAGGTAGTTACTTACAGCATAGGTAAAATTAGCCCGACCCTGAATCCATGTATGTTGGCCAAGCTGCTGGTTATAATCTACCGAAAAATCAACCCCTTTTCCTTCGGCTCTCCCAACGTTTGCTTTGGGTACTACCGAACTAGTCAATCCCATGGCAGAAGGTATAAAGGACCGGGACATTAAGATGTCATTACGGGTTTCTTTCCAAACGTCAGCCACAATATTAATTTTATTGTACAGACTCATTTCAAAACCCACATTGGTTTTATACGATTTCTCCCACGTTATCTTTGGATTCCCGTACCGGTTTACTGTCACACCATCCCGAGTGTATGTATTATCCAGGCCGAAAGAAGCTCCTTTGTCAGGATCATCCATATTTACTTCTGACAAATAGAAGAAACGGTCCGCTCTGCTACCGATCGCATCGTTGCCGATTAATCCAAAGGTTCCTCTCAGTTTCAGATTAGTGACCGTATTTTGTAATGATTCCCAGAATTTTTCATTTGAAACGTGCCATGCCACCCCTGCAGATGGGAAGAATCCAAATCGGTTTGTTTTATAGAACCGTTCTGAACCATTGTATCCAAAATCAAACTCGGCGAAATACCTGTCATCATAAGAATATGTGAACCTTCCTGACAATCCAATATTCCGACCCGGAAGTGTGGTCTGGAGCGAATATGGAACACCCCCCGATTGCGGTTGATTGATCACCTCGTTCTGCATCAAAAACACCAGAAGCCCGCTTATTCCATGCTTCTCGCTGAAGGTACGGTTGTAGTTTAATGTAGCCTGAATATAAGTAGTTGACTTCACATCAGGAAAGCTGTGGTTAAAATCGAGATACTCCGTTCCTGAATCTTCATTAAGCAAATTCAACGTATATTCATTGGTTAGCTTATCATACAAACCCACTTCATACCAGTACGGATTGTAGGACCTGGTAACACTTGAAAAAGCATAACGGGAAACATTAAACAAAGCATGTAGCTTAAGCCCTTTGGTCAGAAAGGAAAAGTCCTGTTTAACATCGAATTGAGCCAGCATTAAACTCTGATTATACTGACGGTAACCGCTTACCATTTTGGCATAAGGGTTGGAAAGGATTTCTTGCGTATTTCCAAAAAGAAGATGCTGTACATGTTGGTGGGCTTCATCTTTGGGAAAATAAGCGGGAAAACTAACCGGATCGCTTCTAACCGCTAAACGGTAGAAATGTTCCCCGCCGGCAACCGGTCCGGTGTAATCATCAAAAGTTCCATACAACTTCACGCCTATTTCAGTAGAATTTGTTAAGTCAATATTGATGTTGGAGCGTAATTGGTATGTTTTCAGGTTTATATTGCTGTTAAAATTGCTCTGCTTATCAACTTTCAGTACGCCATTATCCTGATTAAAGGTTCCGGCTAAGTAGTAACGGGCCCTTTTTCCACCACCTGAGGCATTTAAATTGAAGCGCTGGTTCATGGCGTAATCTTTAAACAGCATATCGTGCCAATCGTTCGTCGGATATATCAAAGGATCGCCACCGGCAATGGTATTGTCAATTTTGCTTCTTGAATACGGCACGGGCGCCAGCGGATTACGTGTCTGCACCGCTTCGTTGTTCATTCTCATGTAGGTAATGGGGTCGGCTAATTCGATATTTCTTGTCGGAGCTGACATGGAATTCTCCAGCCGGACCGAAATCTTTGTTTTTCCCTCAACACCTTCTTTGGTTGTAATTAGGATGACGCCGTTTGCACCCCTGGCTCCGTACAAAGCCGTAGCGGTCGCATCTTTTAATATGGAGAAACTGGCAATATCGTCCACCTGCATCCGGGCCAGGTCCCGGCTGGAAAGTTCGATGCCATCGATCAGGATCAGTGGATCTTTCTTATATCCGAAGCTGGTGACTCCGCGGATGAAGAAATCTGCATCATCTGCTCCCGGCTCTCCACTGCGCTGATAAGCCACCACACCGGCAAGTCGTCCAGCCAATGCAGTAGTCAGGTTACTTGAAGGCACTTTCAACTCGGACGGATTAATCGTGGTGACAGCTCCTACCACCTCCTTTTTCTTCTGTGTGCCAAACGCTACCACCACTACATCGTCAAGCTGATCAAAGGACAGGAGTAAGGTGACATCAATTACTGTCTTTTCCCCAACGGGTATTTCCTGCGTATTGAATCCGATCATGCTGAATACCAGTATAGCGTCCACGGGTACTTCCAATACATACCGTCCGTTGAGGTCGGTCGTGGTTCCTATCTGCGGGTTGCCTTTTACGACAACGGAAACGCCTGTTAAGGGGACACCTGTCGAATCCACCACCAGTCCGTTGACCCGTCTTTCTTCTTGTTCAGGGGATTGAACAAGTTCAGTTGTCTGAAGAGCCGGTTTAATAATAATGGAACTATTAAACAGCTCATAGGTGAACGGCTGATTTTCGAATAATTGTTGCAGTGCCTGCTCCAGGGGTATATCTTTAAATTGTACCGTTACTGGCCTTGCATTCCGGAGATACTGCGGATCATAAATAAAATCAGTCCCGCTTTGATCCCGTATTTCACGGATGGCCTTTCGCATGGATCCATCCTTCATAGAAAGCGAGATCGTTTGTGAATAGGCTCCGGCTGACAGCTTCAGACTAAACAGAATAATGAGGAAAAACGTGGTTTTCATGACAATTAATACTCTGAAGCACTCGCCCCTTGTTATATTACATAGCTTGGGCAGATGAACAGCTGTAATTTCCTTGGAATGGAAATCTTTATTCATATTTTTGTATTGTTGGGTGTTTAAAATTGTTGACTATTACCGGTGAGCATTTATAAATGCCTGATATCAGCCGGAAGTGTGTCCGCACTTCCGGCTTTATATTTTTACAGCGATAAACTCAGCCTCCTTTCTTCCAGGGTAAAAACAAGTCCTGAAGCCTGTTCGATCATATAGAGTATGCCAGATAGCTTCTTATCCCGGCTGATGGCGGCACTCAATTTCAGGTGTGGAATATTGCGATAATCCACTTCTATATCGTACCATCGCTCCATTTGACGAAGTATATAATGAAGATCTGCCTCATTGAAACGAAAATCGCCATTTTTCCAGGCAGTGTATTCCTCTGTATTTACCGTTTTCACCAGGAAAGAGTCCGGGTATAACAATGCTTGCTGTCCGGGTTTTAGCGTCCTGGCAGTTCCTGAACCAGGCTTCCGGATCCGAATACTGCCCTTTACCAGTGTTGTGCCGGCAGTTGCTTCGTTTGGATAGGCATTGATATTAAACTCAGTACCTAACACGTGTACTGATTGTCCTTTGCTTTTCACAGTAAAGGGCCGGTGTGGCTGGTGGGCGACTTCAAAATAAGCCTCCCCTGTGAGCTCAACCATGCGTTCGTCGTCTTCAAAACGCGCCGGGAACCGCAGGGACGATGCTGCATTTAGCCATACACGACTACCATCCGGCAAGATTAGCTGGTATTGCCCTCCCCTGGGGGTGGTAATGGTATTGTATTCCGGTTTCCAGGCATGGTCATCCCGCTTCTCTGCTTCATAGCTGATTAACCCAGTCTCCTTTTTGACAATGTTAATACCTTTTAGTGTAACAAGTGTTCCCGTAACTGCACTGTCAAGGTCAATTTTGTTACCATTGGCCAGAGTAAGGATAGCACGGTTACTCCCAGGCGACACATCATTGCCATATCTGGCATTGGAAACGACCTCCGGGACGCCTTTAAATGATCGTCCGATATACATCCAGGAAACTCCGGCAACCACGAGCAGAAGAATGGCTGCTGCAAACGCATGCCACTTACCGGATAATCTCCTGTGCACAATTCTGGTAGAAGTCTTTATATGCGGATTAATTTCCCGTCTCAAATGCTCCCCTACGCGATCAGAATAAGCCCGGACTCGTTTCAAAGCTTCAGACTCCGGCTTCGATTCATTATGAAGTTCCTCCTTTATAAAGTCCCTGAGGAGTTCCGGCAACTTATCCTGCCCGAAGTATGCCATGAGCTGTTCCGTCTCCTGCCGGCTACATTGTCCTTTCAGGTACTTCTGGAACAGGGCCCGTATATGCTCAGTGTCTTCCAAGTTCATTCGCTATGTTCTCCCGGGTCTCATATCCAGCGCCGGATTACGGTTAACATGACACTCATACGAACAGGAAAGAGAAAATCACGGCTTCAGAATAATTTAATCTGGTAAAGTCCGGTTGACATATCATTAATGACATGCCCATATCAGCAGGACAGATAGCATGGACGGAACACGCGCTTTCAGAAATATGGAAGCTTTCTGGATGTGATCATTAACGGTAGTGGCAGATATGCCCAGCTCTTCAGCCACTTGCTTATAACTTTTCCCCTCCAGTTTACAGGCAATAAAAATTTCCTTCCTCCGGGCAGGCAGCTGGGATATTGCTTCATGTAAGATGTTATGGTCTTCTTTCTCAAACAAGCTTTCTTCTATGTGGGTATAGAATTCAGCATTAGCGGATAAGATCCGGGCAAGCAGCTCTTTTTCTTTTGATGCCCTGCGAAACAGATCATAAACCATATTCTCGGCAATCCGGTACAGATAGGCTTTGAACGTTTTCGATGGATCAATTGCATAGCGGTTATGCCATATTTTCAGGAACAGGTCTTGCAGAAGTTCTTCGGCCAGTGCTTCCGACTTAAGCATCCGCAGTAACCGGTAACCAATTCTGTCTTTGTAAATACCATAAATCACTGTAAATGCCTCCTCGTCTCCCAATTGCAACCGCCTTAGCAGCTCCTTTTCATCGGGTTTCCTTCTGGAATGGTTCATCAGACAATATTACATTAGTTAGGTTAATTCAAACTTAACAAAACTTAATATTATCGTGTGATTTTTTTTACAAAAAGATTATCTGATGCTGTGTTACTGACTAAGATATTCCAGCATTTTTTCTGCCGCCCGGCCCGAAGCACCCGGCCCGCCCACAATTGTACGAAGGCTCTCATAATCCGAAAACATGCGGCTCCTGCAAGTATCGTTATTCAGCAGACGATCCAGTTCAGCAGCTATTGCCTTTTCATTACAGGTTTCCTGGATCAGTTCCTTCACAATTTCTTCACTGGCGATCAGGTTCACCAGGGAGATGTATTTTATTCTGATAACCTTGCGGGCAATGGCTACCGAAAGGGGATTGGCTTTATAAAGTACTGCCTGGGGAACATTTAGCAAAGCGGTTTCAAGGGTAGCCGTACCAGAAGTAACGAGCGCAGCCCTTGCGCCATGCAACAGGTCGTATGTTTTTCCGAAAACGATGGAAATCTGACTGCTTCCGGTAATTTCCAGGTTTTCAATAAAGGGTTGATAATAATCGGGAGAAAAAGACGGAGCGCCGGCAATGACCACCTGATGGCCCTTAAACCTGGTGGCAGCCTTCAGCATTTCGGGAAGAATATGATCTATTTCCTGTTTGCGACTGCCCGGAAGCAGGGCAATTACCGGATGACCTTCTGATATTTCTGACGCCGTGGACTTCCAGGCATCAATAGCGTCCATTAACGGATTGCCAACGTAATCTACTTCCATTCCAAAGCGGCGATAAAATTCCACTTCGAAGGGAAGAATGCAGAACATGTGATCCACCACCCGTTTGATCTTAAGTGCTCTTTTTTGGTTCCAGGCCCAGATTTTCGGAGATATATAGTAGAACACGGGGATGCCTTGCTCTTGGGCGAATGCAGCAATCCGAAGGTTAAACCCAGGAAAATCTACCAGGATCAATACATCGGGACGATGTTCCAGGAGGTCTTGTTTACAACGGCGTATGTTCCGCAAGACGGCAGGCAGGTGTGTGACCACTTCCACAAAGCCCATGTAAGCCATCTCGCTGTAGTGAGTAACGATCGTCCCCCCTTGCGCCTGCATAAGATCACCTCCCCAGCAGCGGAAACGGGCCGGGACATCACGCTGACGCAGTTCTCGCATCAGGTTGGAGGCATGCAAATCTCCGGAGGCTTCTCCCGCAATGATGTAATAGTTCATGACTGCCTACATCTTATAAATAAAAAATATGAGTGCATATATAAACGTTATCAGAAGCACTCCTTTGGCGGTATTCTCTTTCCTTTTTTTGAAAAACTGTCTAAAGATCAAGGCATTGAGACCAATGCAAATCATATAGATCGTAGATTCCCTCATGCCTGTCCGGGTTTCCAGTTTCAGTACTTCCACCAGCAGTATGGCCAGGGCAGGCAAGCAGGCTCCCAGGGCAAGTCCCAGGTACGGATTATTTCGTTTGAACATCTAAGTCGAGATTGTTCAGGAACGGAATGCTGTTGTAGGCGGTCATATCAAATTGCACAGGCACCACAGAAACATACCCGTTTTCCAGGGCCCATTCATCGGTATCCTCTCCCTTATCGTAAAGGGCGAAATTCCCGGTCATCCAATAATATTTTCTGCCATGAGGATCCACCCGTTCGTCAAATTCTTCTTCATATTTGGCCACTGCCTGCCGGCAGACTTTCAACCCTTTGAAGGACGAGGCCCTGGGAAAATTGACATTCAGCAAAGATCCCTTCGGAAGCCCATTTTTTAAAACAGCTTTTGCAATGCTCTTTACATAAGGCTCGCAGGGACTGAAATCAGCATTCTGGCCGTAATCGCAGAGCGAAAAGCCAATGGAAGGAATGTTTTCAATGGCTCCTTCCACCGCAGCTGACATCGTTCCTGAATAAATCACGTTGATGGAAGAATTGGCACCGTGATTAATCCCTGAAACACAAAGGTCCGGTTTCCGGTGCAGCACCTTATTCACGGCCAGTTTCACGCAATCCACCGGTGTACCTGAGCTCTGGTACATTTCAAATCCTTTATAAACTTCCACCTTATCAAGCCGAAGTGGTTTGGCAATCGTGACCGCATGCCCCATCCCCGATTGGGGACTATCCGGGGCCACAACGACCACATGACCCAGATCTTTCATAATATGCATCAGGCTCCGGATACCCGGGGCAGTGATGCCATCGTCGTTCGTTACAAGAATGACAGGCCTTTCGCTTTTCATACGGGTGCTAAGTTAAACATTATTGTTATTTTTAGCTGACGGGGAAGTTGAACTGAAATGTATGTACAAACCCAACAAATACCAGTTAATTTTTCTCAAGTGGCGACGCAGACAACGGGACAACCGTGTAATGCCACTGATATTGAGTGCGCTGGTAGGGGTCACCGTGGGGCTGGCCGCCATATTGATCAAGACCCTGATCTCGCAGATTGAAGAAACCGCTATCCGGTTCTTCCCGGGCATTCTGTTCTTTATCATTCCCATGGTAGGTTTGCTGCTGGTGGTATTTCTCAACCGGAATATTTTTTATAAAACGGTCAATTTCAGAGGCACCCGCCATGTCATCGAGTCAATCAAAAACAATGGATCCCGGATCAATTTCCGCCTGATGTATTCCAAATTCATTACCACAGGCCTGTCGATCGGTTTTGGAGGAAGTTCAGGAGTAGAAGCAGCCATTATCACCACCGGATCGGCCATCGGCTCCAATACCGGGCAGTTCCTGGGCCTTGGCTATAAACAACGGACACTCATGATTGGCTGCGGGATCGCCGGCGGAATTTCAGCGATTTACAACGCCCCGGTCGGCGGTTTCCTGTTCGCGCTGGAAACGATCCTCCCGGCATTCACTCCCACGCTACTCATCCCCCTGCTGATCTCAGCCGTTTTCGGGAAGATTCTCTTTGAAATATTCATGGGTGACCACCTTCGCTTTGAAGCGTCCATCCCTGATTTCACCTATGACCAGCTTCCTTTCGTGCTAGCCCTGGGTATCGCCGCTATGCTCGCGGCGCGGTTCCTGCATAAAACCTACAGTGTTTGCAACCGTACTCTTTCACTGATCAAGAACGACTACCTTCGCGCCATCGCCGGAGGACTGGCCCTGGGAACAGTTATTTTCCTCTTCCCTCCCATGTACGGCGAAGGGTATGTGAGCGTCAATGAATTATTGCGGCTGAACGAAAGCGCCATCTTTACCAATTCTATTTTCGCCGCGCTACCGCATACTCATGTGACCGATCTGCTATTTTTCCTGCTCCTGACAATTGCCAAACCGATAAGTACCGGCCTCAGTGTAAACTCCGGCGGCGAAGGCGGTTATTTCGCCCCCTCCATCATTACCGGCGGTTTTCTGGGTTACTTCTTTTATAAGGCTATTTTCCTCTTCGCTCCCGGAGCCGATCAGGTAGTCAGTCCGGTCACCTACATTTACCTGGGCATGGCAGCCACCTTCGCCTGTGTCATGAATGCCCCGATAACAGCCATTTTTCTGATCGCCGACATTACCCAAAGCTACGAACTATTCGTTCCGCTCATGCTGGTCTGCGCCACCTCTTATTTCCTGAAATACACGGCCGAAAATCCCCGTTCAAAATCAGGCAGCCGTAAAACAGACCGGCAGCTGATGCAAACTGAACGAATTGTCTTAAATCACATCACCGCACATGAGTTGCTTGAAGAAGAAACCTCCCTCGTGTCGCCCAGTCACACCCTGAGAAAGCTGGCGGAACTAACCGCTGCCACCAGTCGCGATGTACTCCCCGTCGTATCCCGGGAAGGTCGCTTCGAGGGCATTGTAAAGCTAAACGACATTCGCAAAAGACTCTACGATACTGACCAGTATGACACCATTCACGTGGCCGAACTCAGCCAGGAACCTGAAGAAATCGTCACCCCGGACGAACCTGCTTCTTCCATCCTCGAAAAATTCGATCGCGTAAACTCCTGGTACCTCCCTGTTGTCCAAAACGAACGCTTCATCGGCTTCGTCTCCCGCATGAAGGTGCTGGCCCGTTATCGCTCCGAATTAAGCAAAGGCAACCGTTTCTTTTAATCCAACCCGGAAACCCCGCCGAGGGCAAAACTATATGTTAATTGGCCAGAAAACTGGGACTAGCAGCCAGATGATTATCAGGAGGAAAACGGTGAGAAATCCGCCAACGCGGACGAAATCGAAGAATTTATAGTTTCCGGGTCCATATACCAGGATGGAGGAAGGCTCAAAGGGGGTGATCATTGAAATTGAAGCGGAAACGATGATGGAGATAGCAAAACTTCGGGGGTTGACATCCATGGCGGTGGCTGTTTGAATGGCTACCGGCAATACGACCAGGGCGGCGGCGGCATTGGACATGGGTTGGGTTAGTACGACTGTAAGAATCATAAAACTGCCCATGACCCATAACGGGCCGGATGACTCAAATACGGACGCGATTAAGCCGGCCAGGAAAACATCGGCGCCTGCGTTTTTCATGGCTGTACCGAAGGCGGTCATTCCGCCGATCAGCACCAGCAAGCGCCAGTCAATGGCGCGGTAGGCGGTTTGGGTGTCAATGGCCCGGATAATAACCGCCAGTACCGCAGTAATCATAAAGGCAGCGCTCACAGGAAGTATTCCAAGCGAACCAAGGATAATGGCCAGGATGAACAGACCGAAGGTGATCCAGCCACGGCGGGTAGCATTAACCTTGTGGCGCATTTCTCCGACGACGATCAGGTTATTTGCCTTGGCCAGGTAATTAATGTCTTCGCTTTTCCCCTGGACCAGTAAAATATCGCCCATCTGGAGAGGAATATTTTTGATTTCGACGATATCTTTCTTCCCCGGGCGATGCAGGGCCAGAGCTACCAGACCCCAGCGTTTTTTGAATTCATTGGTGCGTAAAGTTTGATTAATAAGGCGGGAATTCTTGTTGATCAGCAGTTCGGCAATATGCTGGTCACGTTGCCGGGACCTTGCTTTATTCACGAGGATGTCACCAACGATATCGATCCCTTCTTTGTCCTTTAGCTTCAACAGTTTTTTAGCATTCCCTTCTACAAACAGGGTATCTCCTTCCTGCAGGTAAACGGATGAATCCACCTTCACCCTTATTCCTTTTCTGACAATACGATGTATCTTGAATTCCATTCGATACAGATCCGATTTATAAATCGATTGCCCGATCATGGGAGATCCCTTCAGCACCCTGGCCTCACTCAGATAATATCGTTCAGGCAGCTCTGAAAGGCTTCCTTTTCCCCGTTTGGGAATGAGGTGTCGCCCAATAAACAACATGTACAACACGCCGGTCACGCAAAGAGCCAGTCCCAGGGGTAATAACTCGAACATGGAAATAGGTTCCAGGCCAGCACTCGCCATGAAGGCGGCTCCCGCAACGTTTGTAGAGGTACCAATCAGGGTACAGGTACCCCCAAGTAGTGACGCAAAAGCCAGTGGCATCAGCAATTTGGATGGATTTACTTTGATGTACCGGCTGATGGACATCACCGGAGCGATCAGCAGAGCGGTAAGCGTGGTGTTATTCATGAAGGCAGACAGGACTATGCTGACCCCCATGATACCGGCGGTCAGGACAAAGACGTTTTTCCCCAGTTTCCGGACAGCCTCCCTTCCGAGAACCTCCAGGATCCCATTCTCCTCGATGGCGGCTCCGATCACAAAGATGGCCGCCAGCATGATGATGAAGTCGCTTCCGAAACCGGCATAGGCTTCACTGGCTGTAATAATCCCGGCTACTATCAAGACGAAAAGCAGCAGCAATGTCACCACGTCCACTGGCAATAAGTCCAGGGAAAAAAGTGTGATGGCTACCGCCAGGAGGATTAATACAATGGCTATTTCCATTTAACCGGCTTTACTGCTTCTAAGATAAAAATATACCGGCGATTGCCATTAATTTTATTCCCGGAAAAGACGGCCTACAAAGGCATCCACCCAGGAAGGGGGAAAAATTCCGCCAAGCCTTACGTACATCCTGGGAAACAACCCTGGAACAATCACCCTTTTGCCTTTTAACAGGCCATCAAGGCCATCGCGGGCAATTCGCCCCGGACTATGATGCAGATTTCGATGCAGCCAGCCATTCACTTTTTGGTGTACCACCGGGTCGTACTTATTATCTGCGCCGCCGGGAGCCAGCAGGGCAACGTGAATACCTAACGGCTTCAATTCGGAACGAAGGCTTCTTGTTAATGAATAAAGGTAAGCTTTGGTGGCCGAATAAACTGCCTTATTGGGAACGTGAAAGAACCCTGCCGTGCTTCCAAGATTAAGAATGTATGACCGGGGATGCTTCTTCAATCTTTCCACGAACAGCCTGGAAAGCCATGTAGCGGTCTGGATATTCAGAATCAACATCTGCTCGAGTTCACGCAATTCGCATGTTTCAAAATCGCTCCGCCCCCCCATCCCAATATTGTTGATGAGTTTATCAACTGGAAAATCATTTTCCTGGCACCAATTATGAATTTTCACAGAAGCATCCGGCGCGAGCATATCCAGCCCGAATACATGAACGCTGATACCGTATTTTTCCTGCAGTTCTTCTGCCAGCATATTCAGTTCAGACCCGGGTAAAGCAACCAGCAGCAAGTCCATTTTCCGGCTGGCGCATTCTTCTGCCAATGCCTTGCCAATACCCATGCTGGCGCCGGTGATCAATGTGTATCCGGAGCTCATACCTGTCCGGTTTTTCGCAGCCAGTTTATAGTCAGCTGCAAGGCTTCTTCAAATGGCCTGGCTGTATAGCCAAGTTCCTTATTTGCTTTGGTTGAATCCTTCGACCAGTTAAATGGGATTTTTCGAACCCATTCGGGTGTGATCAGGGGCCGCATACGAAACAGACCGGCTTTGGCTACTTCCAATCTGGCAATTCCCATAATCAATGGCACCCGGACTCTGTATAATTTGTTCGGAGATGTAGCATACGAAGCGGTCATTTCAAAAAAACGATCGTAACTTACCGGTTCACCGCCCAAAATATATTGTTCCCCAGCTCTTCCCTTCTCCATAGCCAGTCTGATACCGGCTGCCACATCTTCCACATACACATAATCCATAATTCCTTTTCCGTTACCAGGAATCACTCTCCACTTCCCCTTCAGGTATTCACGAATCATAAAGGTAGCTGAGTTACTTTGATCTACCGGCCCCGGACCAAATGCCTTTGTGGAATTTACAATTACAACCGGCAACCCGCGGGAAGCAAATTTTCGTGCCAGGTCTTCACTCTCCTGTTTGGAATGTTCGTAGGTTGTGTATAGTCCCTTCCTTCTTGGAGAGGTTTCGTTCACAGGTACATCGTTCTGACATGGGGGAAGCACACCTGCAGTGGAAGCCATCACTGCCTTCAGCACACCAAGGGAGGACGCAGCATCCAGCACATGTCTGGTACCGGTTACATTCACCCGGTGAAAGGTTTTGCGGTCCCGATGCCAGGCGCGGGCAAAACCGGCCAGGTGATATACATGCTGGCAATCCCGCATGGCTTCCAAAACACTTCCGGTATCCAGCAGGTCCCCGGGGAAGATGCGAATACCTGCTGCTTCAAGCGCTTTGGTCGAGGCCGCAGGCCTGGCCAGAGCATGTACCTCATGCCCTTGATTCGCCAGCCCGAGTGCCAGGTATTTACCGATAAAACCAGTAGCTCCTGTAATGAAAACTCTCATACAGGTCCTTCTCCTGTTTATGAACTGATCGCTCCCCGTTTAATCTCTTCTACGATAGGCGGGTCCAGCAAAGCACTGGTATCCCCCAGATTGGAGGTCTCCCCTTCTGCAACCTTCCGGAGTATGCGCCGCATGATCTTTCCCGAGCGCGTCTTGGGTAATCCGCGAACAAACTGGATCTTGTCGGGTTTGGCAATGGGACCTATCAAGCGGGCAACAGTTGCCGAGATCCCCTGCCGGACAGTTTCCTCATCTTCCACTCCTTTTTCCGTAATCACATAGGCGTAAATACCTTGCCCCTTGATCGAATGCGGATAGCCAACTACCGCCGATTCAACCACGCCCGTATGCATATTGATTGCGTTTTCCACTTCGGCAGTGCCAATCCTGTGGCCTGACACATTGATCACATCATCCACCCGGCCGGTAATGCGGTAGTATCCGTCCTTGTCCCGCAGACAACCATCTCCGGTGAAATACAAGCCCTTATAGGTATCAAAATAATTCTGACGGCAACGTTCATGATCGCCATAGGTGGTGCGGATGATTCCCGGCCAGGGAAACCTGATGCAAAGATTACCTGAAACACCATTTCCTTCGATCACTTCTCCTTTTTCATCCATAAGGACAGGCTGCACGCCGGGCAACGGAAGTGTCGCATAACTGGGTTTAGTGGGTGTAATGCCTGCCAGTGGAGAAATCATGATGCCCGCGGTTTCGGTCTGCCACCAGGTATCCACGATCGGGCACTCGCCTTTTCCAATATGCTCATTGAACCAGTGCCAGGCTTCCTCGTTAATTGGTTCACCCACGCTGCCCAGCTTGGTGAGGGAAGAAAGATCTTTATCCTCAACGAATTTCATCCCCGACTGCATCAACGAACGGATAGCTGTGGGGGCAGTATAAAGGATGTTCACCCGATATTTGTCCACCACATTCCATAAGCGTCCCGCATCGGGATAATTCGGGATGCCTTCAAACATGACCGAGGTAGCGCCGCAGAGAAGCGGACCATACACGATATAGGTATGGCCCGTGATCCAGCCGATGTCAGCGGTACAGAAATGGATCTCGGGTTGGGAATACTGGAATACATTAGAGAATGTATATGCCGAATAAACCATAAAGCCGGCACAGGTGTGTACCACCCCTTTGGGTTTGCCCGTGGACCCCGATGTATATAATATAAACAACATGTCCTCGGCATCCATTTCTTCAGCCGGACAATCGGAAGCAACTCCGGAAAGCTCTTCCTGCAGCCAGAAATCCCTGCCCCGCTGCATATATACAGGGGTGCAGGTACGGGTATGCACCAGCACCGATTTTATAGAAGGGCATTGTTCCAGCGCATCGTCGATCACTTCCTTCAGAGGAATGGTCTTTGCGCCACGGAAACTACCATCAGCAGTAATAACGATGCTGCATTGAGCATCCTGAATGCGTTCGGCAATGGAACGGGCAGAAAAACCTCCGAAAACCACCGAATGAATGGCGCCAATGCGTGCGCAGGCAAGCACAGCTACGGCCAGTTCCGGCACCATGGGCAGGTAAATACAGACCCGGTCTCCCTTTTTGGCACCGTGCTTCTTCAGCACATTAGCGAAACGGCAAACTCGCTCATGTAATTC
>DATCYD010000175.1:0-4652 GCA_036570465.1 Anseongella sp. | reverse complement strand
TAATAAAATTACACGGATCGAAGGTTCATACACCAACGTGGTTGGCCTGCCTACCGAAGCGCTGTACCGTCATCTCCGGTAAGTATTTCTTCCGTAACAGTATTTCCTGTTTCCTGAACAGGGAAGATGTCAGACGGCTTTGTCCTCGTCGGGACGGATATAAGTGAATACACTCATCAGACAGATAATAACTCCAATGATCAAGAGGATATTGGAGGTCCATTCAATTGCCGCAGAATGAAGATCTATAAAGCGGAAAAACGTCCCTGCAAGACAAACCAGGACGCCGAGGTACATGGCATTGAGAGTTTTCATGCTGCAAATATAATTATTTTCGCATTTCTTTATAAGTTGTGATAAGGCCATTGGTGGAACTGTCATGAGCTTTTGCAGGTGCGGAGCCTTCCAGTTCTGGCAGGATCTTTCCGGCCAGCTGTTTGCCCAGTTCCACGCCCCATTGATCGAAGCTGTAAATGTTCCAGAGTAAGCCTTGTACAAATATCTTATGCTCATAAAAGGCGATCAGGCTTCCCAGGGTGTAGGGCGTGATCTGTTTCACCAGGAATGAATTGCTGGGGCGGTTCCCTTCAAATACCTTGAAAGGCAGCAGGCGTTCAATTTCTCCGGAAGCTTTGCCTGCTTTTTCCAGTTCCTGCCGCACTTCCCCGGCGGTTTTTCCGTTCATCAGGGCTTCGCTCTGGGCAAAGAAATTAGCAAGTAGTTTATGGTGATGATCGCCAACAGGGTTATGGCTGATCGCCGGAGCAATGAAATCGCAGGGAATAAGACGCGTCCCCTGGTGGATCAACTGATAAAACGCATGTTGTCCGTTGGTTCCGGGTTCCCCCCAGATTACCGGCCCGGTATGGTAACTGACCGGCTTTCCGTTGCGTCCTGCTGATTTTCCATTACTTTCCATATCGCCTTGTTGAAGATATGCGGCGAAACGGTGCATATATTGGTCATAAGGAAGGATGGCCTGGGTATGTGCATCCCAGAAATTAGCATACCACACACCTGTCAGAGCCATGATCACGGGGATGTTGACAGAGAAATCGCTTTCCCTGAAGTGCCGGTCTGCGGCATAGGCGCCTTCGAGTAGCCTGTGGAAATTCTCATAACCGATTGAAAGGGCGATGGACAAGCCAATGGCTGACCAAAGAGAATAGCGGCCGCCTACCCAATCCCAGAAAACAAACATGTTCGCCGGGTCGATGCCGAATTTTATCACTTCGGCCTCATTGGTGGACAGAGCTACAAAATGTTTTTTAATGTGTTCTTTGTTGCCAGCCCGTTCCAGGAACCATGTTCTTGCCGTATGGGCATTGGTCATGGTCTCCTGAGTGGTAAAGGTTTTGGAGGCAATCAAAAAAATCGTTTCCTCTGAATCAATTTTTTTCAATGTTTCGGCGATGTGTGTGCCATCCACATTGGAAACAAAGAAAGTTTCAATCCCTTGCTGCATATAGGGTTTCAACGCTTCAGTGACCATCACCGGTCCCAGGTCGGAGCCGCCAATGCCGATGTTTACGACATATCGGATGCGTTTTCCCGTATATCCAGTCCATTCGCCACGATGTACCTTGCCACAGAAGGCCTCCATTCTTTCCTGCACCTCCTGGATTCCCGGCATCACATTGCTGCCTGCAACATAAACAGGTTCGCCCGAGAAATTCCGCAAGGCCGTATGCAATACCGCCCTGCCTTCGGTTTCGTTAATCGCCTGGCCGGTGAACATGGCTTCGATCGCCTTTTTTAACTCACACCCGGCTGCCAGCTGTGTCAGCAAGTCGAGCGTCCCGGCAGTGATGATGTTTTTCGAATAATCGAACAGGAAGTCTTCGAAACGCAGTGAAAATTTTTTGAACCGAAGAGGATCGGCGGCAAAAAGTTCACGCAGGTTTGTCTTCTTCAGCTGGTCTGCGTGTTGTTGCAACAGCGGCCAGGCATGGGTTTGTTCGGGGTTGATCTTGGGAAGCATAAGCTATTATCGTTCGGCCGCAAAAGTAGAAAATTTTAGTTAAAATGCTATCTTTGCGCATGCCAGAGAAGATTATTATTCTTGATTTTGGCTCCCAGTACACCCAGCTTATCGCCAGACGGGTTCGGGAGCTCGATGTTTATTGCGAGATCCATCCTTACAATCATTTGCCTGAGTTTGATCAGGATGTAAAAGGAGTCATTCTTTCAGGGAGTCCCTGTTCTGTACGCGATCAGGATGCTCCGCAGATAGACCTTACTCCAATTAGTGATAATTATCCTCTGTTGGGGGTCTGTTACGGCGCTCAATACCTGGCCCAACAAGCGGGAGGAGAGGTCCTTCCTTCTTCCACACGGGAATATGGCAGAGCTAATTTGCAGTTCATCAAAGAAGACGACCTTCTTGTACGCGGACTCAGCAAGGGGTCCCAGGTATGGATGTCTCATGGCGATACCATTGCCGGAGTGCCTGAAAAATTCCAGGTTATTGCCGGTACGGATTCAGTCAAGGTAGCTGCCTTTCACATTCCCGGGACAAAGACCTATGGCATCCAGTTTCATCCGGAAGTCACCCATTCCCTGGAAGGGAAAAAACTGCTGGAAAACTTTTTAATTGATATCTGCGGCTGTTCCCGCGACTGGACCCCAATGGCCTTCATTGACAGCACGATTGAAGAACTGCAACAGCAACTGGGTAATGATAAGGTGGTCCTTGCCATTTCCGGAGGCGTGGACTCCAGCGTGGCGGCATTATTATTGCACAAAGCAATCGGACCAAAGCTTCACTGCATTTTTGTGGATAATGGCCTTCTTCGGAAAAATGAGTTTAGGGATGTATTGGATTCTTACCAGCACATGGGGCTTAACATCCGGGGAATTGATGCGAAAGATCGTTTCTATGAAGCCCTTTCTGATGTAAGCGACCCCGAGCTGAAACGAAAGGCCATTGGAAGAGTGTTCATTGAGGTGTTTGACGATGCGGCTCACGAAATACAGGAAGTAAGCTGGCTGGCCCAGGGGACCATTTATCCCGACGTAATTGAGTCTGTATCGGTCAAAGGACCTTCAGCGACCATAAAATCGCATCATAACGTCGGCGGGTTGCCGGATTTTATGAAGTTAAAGGTGGTAGAGCCACTTAAGAGCCTGTTTAAAGATGAAGTCAGGCAAGTTGGCCGCTCGCTGGGATTGGATCCCTCCATTCTGGAAAGGCATCCATTCCCCGGTCCGGGGCTTGCGATCCGCATCCTCGGGGAGATCACGCCAGAGAAGGTGCATATTTTGCAGGAAGCGGATGCGATCTATATCAATGCGCTGAAGGAATCAGGTTGGTACGACAAAGTGTGGCAGGCCGGCGCCATATTTTTGCCGGTACAGGCCGTAGGTGTGATGGGGGATGAACGAACCTACGAGAATGTGGTATGTTTGCGGGCGGTGGAGTCGTTGGATGGCATGACCGCTGACTGGAGCCATTTGCCCTACGAGTTGCTGGCCCGGGTTTCCAACGAGATCATTAATAAGGTAAAAGGCATAAACAGAGTTGTGTATGACATCAGTTCCAAACCTCCTGCAACAATTGAGTGGGAATAACAGGAGAATCCTGTGGCTGTGCCTGGCAGCCGTAATGGGGTTTAGCTCCTGTTCCCGGAAAATATTTACGGGTAAGAGTGACCGGGAGAAAGAAAGGGAAAAGGATACCGGTGTTGTCACGGAGCCGGAAGTAGAAAAAGACAAAGGACCATTCAAACGGGAAGCGCCTGTTGTATCCCTGTTGTTGCCTTTTCGCCTTCAGGAAGTGGATCCGTCATCTGCAGGTTCACTGCGCTCATTCCGCCGGTCAGAACTGGCTCTTGATTTTTATCAGGGATTTAAGATGGGATTGGATTCACTTTCCACGATGGGAGCCAGCTTCAAACTGCAGGTTTACGATACCAGAGATGAAAATACCGCCATCAGCCGGGTGATGATGAAACCTGAACTGGCCGAAAGCAAGCTAATTGTTGGGCCGGTCTTTCCCACCGGCATGGATATCGTTGGCAGGTATTCGCGCAGCCGTGAAATCTATTTTGTTTCTCCGCTGTTACCCAGGGTCTCCCTGAAGGGAAATCCCTGGCAGATCGTAGCCACAGCTCCCGTAGAAATGCACGCCGGAAAAGCCGCGGAATTTATTGCTGAAGATCTGCGATCCTCATCGGTATTGGTGATCAGCACCGCAAACGCCGATGAAAGTAAATATATCAGTGCTTTTATGAAACAGATCCGCACGCAAGGTTCGTCCGTACCGGCCAGGGAAATAGATGTTGGCAGCTTTGGCAGTGACATTTCAAGTCTGGATGACTTTCTTCACCCTGGTTTGAACGTGCTGGTAGTACCCTCCCAAAGCAGCACCTTCTGGAAGATCCTGTTCTCATACCTTGATATGAAAGGCGATTCCCGTCGTTTTGCAATTATCGCCCATCCCGAATTTTCCGAACTGGAAGACATTGACATGCAAAAAGCTGAAAAATACCAGGTGCATATCACTTCTTCCGGCGGAAACGACCCGGCGCCTGCTTCGGAATTTTACAAGCGGTACCATAGGGAATTTGGCATTCCTCCTTCTGCATATGCCGTTAAAGGTTTTGATATGGCCATGTATTTTGGTGCGGCGCTTTGGAACAAGGACGAGGAGC
>DATCYD010000174.1:0-17576 GCA_036570465.1 Anseongella sp. | reverse complement strand
ATCGCTCCCATTCCTCACCGCTTTTGTCCGTCTCAGGATTATTCCAGATGGCTTCCAATGTCCTGCGAATGGTTAAGTTGTATTTCCCACGTTGATCGTAGATGATATCTCTACCTGCCAGGCCGGCCTGTGAGAGATAATAAGCTAGCTTTTTCTGATCAAGACTCAGCTGATCCCAGCCCGGCACCTGGTAACGAAGAATACCCAGGTCAGCAAACTCTCCAGCCTGTACCTTAAACGAACCATTGTCTTCACCCTGCGCCTGCTTATCGGGTGACTGACACGAAAACATCCCCACAAACAGCAGGGCGCCGGAAAATGCGATCACACCTGTTTTGGTCAAATTCATCGGAATAATTGATTGATTTGGAGGCCAAAATAAGTATTTCCAGTGAAATTTACATATGCCGTCAATTAACACGGGGCTCACCCGTTTTGTCCAGAGCATGAAGTTTCCGGCGGATCCCTTCCTTTTCCGCCGGCGTCCCCGCCAGCTCATATGCCCGTTGAAAGCTGGCAATGGATCTCTCTTTGTCTGTGGAACGGTAAAATTCTCCGAGCAGGACAAAATAAAAGTGATTATCAGTCATGTTTAATTTCTCAGCCTCCGCCAGAGCGGCCTCCGGCCCGTTTACCTTGTAGAAGGCAAAGACCCTGTTAAGCGCAGCGCTCGGGGAGAAATTAACCAACAACAGCTGATCATAAAGCTCAAGGACGGACTGCCATTTCCCTGGGGAATCTTCTTTCACGCAATGCCAGGAGGCGATCCTTGCTTCCAGATGGTACGTGCTTATTTCATCCCCTTGCATCGAACGTTTTAGAAATTGAATCCCCTGATTGATGAGGGTGGTATCCCATAGTCCTTCGTCTTGTTCCTCATAAAGTACCTGCGGGGCAGCGGCAGATTGGTCACCAACCCCATCCAGGTTTTCCGCACCAGACTGACGGGCGCCAAACCTGGAAGCGTGAAAGCACATAAGGGCCATCAAGGCATTGGTTTCCGGCAAATTGGTAGGTTCGTATCCGGTAAGCAAAACACCTAGCCGAAGCGCTTCAAAGCAAAGATCTTCCCGGAGGTTTTGCGGATGGGTCCGGGAATAATACCCCTCGTTAAAAAGCAAATAAATAATGTGAAGCACACTTTCCGTCCGTTTGGCAGTCTCAGCCGGGGGCGGCATTTCCATTTTTACACGTTCCGTTCTTAATTTTTCCTTCGCTCTGAACAGGCGCTTGTTGATGGTATCCTTTCGGCACAAAAACGCCCCGGCAATCTCTCCGATGCTAAATCCGCAGAGAATCCGCAACGCCAGGCCAATTTGCGCTTCAGCTGCAATGGCCGGTGTACAAACAGCAAAGAGCATCTGCAACTGGCTGTCCCGAATGTTCTTAGGAGTGAACTCAAACCCGGAAACAGCATCATCTTGCTGTTCCCGGGCAATAGCAGGAAGCACCTTTTTTTCATAAATGCTGTTTCTCCTGAACCGGTAAAGGGCCTTTTGTTTGGCCACAGCATACAGCCAGGCCGTAGGATTAGGAGGCAGACCCTGATCGCCCCAGGTTTCAACCGCTTTTAAAAAAGTCTCGCTGACAATATCTTCAGCCGTTTCAATATGCTCCAGGCCAAAGAGCCGGCTGATAACGGCGACCATTTTTGAAAATTCCTGCTGGAAGAGCTGTTTTAAAGGTGCTTCCATTGTGTGTATCGGTGCCTTGAATAGGTTCCTCCGGGTTAAACCGGCCTTATTTCTACGCTGCCGCCTGTTTTCAGGATGGGGCATCCGTGCGCCAGGGTGGTTGCGTCTTCCAGGCTTTCGGCCCTGACGATCACAAAGCCCCCCAAGCGCTCTCTGATTTCCACAAAGGGACCATCCGAGATGACGCCGCCAGATTTCAGAACCTTCCCTTCCGGTCCCAGCCGGGCGCCCCGGCTTTCCAGCCTGTCCTGACTGATGATTCCATCAGACCATTCCTTCCATTGGTGATGAATCTTCTCCATCTCTTCTTTTGATATCTCACCTGATCCATCACTGACTTCCCGGAATATTAATGCGAACTTTCTCATACCCGTAAAATTAAGCATTTGCAGACTGACTAAACATGCCCACCTTATAGGTCCCCACCAACGGGGGAAAAGCCAGGTTGACCCGGTTGTACCCATTAATAGCAATCACTGCCAGGGTAAGGTCCACCAGTTCTTCTTCTGAAAAATGCGTGGCTGCTCCCTGATAAACGTCATCAGGAACGGGTCCGTTTAATTCAGTAAGGGCCTCAGCCCAGGCCAGGGCCGCTTGCTCCCTTTCAGTGTAAAATGGAGTTTCCCGCCATGCATCCATAACTAACAATCGCTGTGCCGTCTCGCCTTCTGCCATCAAATCCTTGGAGTGCATATCCAGGCAAAAAGCACAGCCGTTTATCTGAGACACCCGATAATAGATAAGATTCAGCAGAGGCTGCTCCAGAGAGGAAGTTTCCAGATACATCCCGAGGCCAAACATGGCTTTCATAGCGCCTTTTCCTTTTACAAATACATTGACTCGTTGTTCCATGATCTTAAAATTTAATTTCGATTTATGAAGTAATGCCTGGGACCTTCTGAATTGGACACTATTTCCAAAAAAAATATTCACTGACATAGGGGTGTCAGGCGCGGCGCTTTCTTTGCATGCACAATCATAAAAAAAGTAGATTATGAACACACAAAAAATCGCTTCGGCAACTGATGTTACATTAACGCCCGCAGACATTCTCAAGCACTGGCAGGGACACCGAACCCTAACCCGGCGGGTAATCGAAGCCATTCCGGAGGAAGCTTTATTCACACACAGCATCGGCGGCATGCGCCCCTTTGCAGAACTGGCCATGGAATTAAACCGCATGGCTGCTCCCGGGGCTCACGGCGTGGTAACCGGGGAATGGAAAGAACTCGACGTCTTTGCAAAAGAACAGGGTATGGACGCTTCCCCTAAAACTAAAGAAGGTATTCTAAAGCTTTGGGACTGGGCAACAGCACATATTTACGAGGTTTGGGGCCAGCTGAAACCAGATCGCTTCCAGGAAGATGACGTTGCCTTTGGCTTGTATGACGGCAAAGTGTGGTGGATCTGCATGTATCTGATCGACAACGAAATACACCACCGAGGACAAGGGTATGTATATCTTCGATCACTCGGCATTGAACCGCCACCTTTCTGGGAACGGTGAATAAGCACTAACGCAGGCTAAGATTGATAGGTCACTTAGCACGGTTATTGCAAAAGGGGTAGGGTCTAACATAGAAAGGAGAGTAGATCATGAAATTAACGTATGTATGTATAATGGCGGCCGCAGCCATGTTGCTATCGTCCTGTGGGGCGAAGAAAAAGCTTCTACAGGCAGAAAACAGGTATTCCAGCCTGGATAGCGCCTATAGAGCGCTTCAGGACGAGCTGGCTGCCTGCGAGGACTCCACGGAAGTGTATCAGCGGCGGCTAGGGGACCTTCAACAGGATCTGAACGAAAAGAAGGAAACCAACGACAGGATGGTGGATCAGTTGGAACGAATGTCTGTTATTTCCAACTCCCAGGCGGAAAGCATCAATAAGTCGCTGGAGAATATCAGTGGCAAGGATGCCTACATCCGCGATCTGCAATCTGCCATCGCCCGCAAGGATTCCCTGACCATGAACCTGGTCATGAACCTGAAAGGTGCAATCGGTAATCTCAACGATGAGGATATCAACATCAAGGTCGATAAAGGGGTGGTTTACATTGATATCTCTGATAAATTGCTGTTCAAAAGCGGTGACTACAAGCTGAGCGGCCGTGCGCCCGAAGTATTAGGCAAAGTAGCCAAGGTATTGGCCAACCAACCGGATATCGAGTTTATGGTGGAAGGTCATACGGACAATGTGCCTTATCATCAGGGTGTGTTGCTGGATAACTGGGACCTGAGTGTGAAACGGGCCACCACCATTGTACGCGTGCTGCAAACCGAATATGGCATTCCGCCTGCACGCATGACCGCCGCCGGACGCAGCGAATACATCCCGGTTGCCTCTAACGATACGGAAACGGGCCGTGCCTCCAACCGGCGTACGCGCATCGTCATCCTGCCGGAACTGGATCAGTTCTTCAAGCTACTGGAACGCCCCTGATCGTGGGTTCAACGAGAAAACTGTTAAGAATTGAGCCTGGGACCTTGCCCCGAAATAAAAAAGCCTGTCTGCCAACGTGTGGACAGGCTTTTTTAGGACCTGCCATAGATTTTCAGCACGGTCTCACGCAAGGGGGCGCCGGTTTCTGAGCATATCATGTGAAGTAATTCCGCTATTTGTTGAGGTTTTACCCATTTCTGCCAATCGGCTCCGGGCATGCCCTCCCGATTGGCCGGTGTATCAATGGTACTGGGGACGATCACGCTGCTTACTACATCGCTGTCGCCAGCATCGGCATTCAGTAATTCGGCCAGACGGAACAGCAGTGATTTGGAAAGCGCATAGGCCATCATATTTTTTCCAGCGGCAGGTTCCATAGCAGGCCGGGTGCCTACAAATACAATCCGTCCGGCTCCCTTTTCAAGCATGTGCGCAAAGAAAGGACGGGCCACATTATAGGCCGTTTCAAAATTTAATGTCAATTGATCACGCCAAACATTGATACTCGTTTCAGCGATACCTCCCATGGCGAAACCACCTGCTAACAGCAGGGCCGCATCGACCGTCTTGTATTCACGAATAATTTCTGAGGCAAAATCTTGCACGACAGCTTCATCTGCCAAATCCAGCGTTACAATGTGCAGAGAACCATCTTTTTGGTTAAGTGCTGCCTTATCGCCGGTTTCCCGCAGCGAGACTACTTCAGCAGCATCCCTTGCCACAGCGATCACCCGGAAGCCCTGTTCCAGGAAATATCTTACAACTACTTGTCCCAAATTTCCTGCGGCACCGGTAATAATTACATTTTTCATCTTGTTCTTTTCTCTAACCTCTCAAAGGTAGTGGATTTCACCGGCAAAAACCTGTCATTTACCGGGAAATCCTGGCAAATAAACGGCCATCTCTTTCAAAAAATGGGGTCGTGCCGCAATTTTGACGTATTAACTGTTATAAATGGCGCACTTGGGGCGTCTTAGCTCGAAAACCATAGCTAATGAGAACTTTCTTAATCACCACACTTCTAATTTCAGTCTGCCTTTTACAGGGAACCGCCCAAAGCATTGTCAAAGGTACCGTGCAGGATAAAAAAGACCGCCCTGTAACCGGAGCGAATATTAGTCTCGAAAATTCCTATGACGGGACCACTTCCGGAGCCGATGGCACTTTCTCTTTTACGACCATGGAAACGGATTCCATGACTGTTTTGATCACAGCGACTGGCTTTGCCCCCTGGCGACAAACCATTTTGCCTCAGGGAGACAGCATCCGGCTGGCTATTATCCTGGAAAAAGCAACAAATAAACTGGAAACAGTCATCATCACAGCCGGAAGTTTCGTAGCCAGTGATGAAAAGCGTGGCGCAGAGCTGTCGGCACTTGACATTGTATCTACCGCAGGGGCTGATGGGGACATTACGGGCGCCTTCAGAACGTTACCCGGTACGCAACAGGTTGGCGAATCCAGCGGGCTTTTCGTCCGTGGCGGAACGGGAAAAGAAACCCAGCAATTCATTGATGGCATGATCGTTAGCAATCCTTATTATAGCGATGTACCCAATCTGGCCCAGCGTAACCGCTTTAATCCCTTCCTGTTTAAGGGAACCGTTTTTAGCAGCGGAGGCTATTCCGCCCTCTATGGACAGGGGCTTAGCGGGGCACTAATCCTGGAAAGTGTAGATCTACCTCTGGAGTCCTCGGCCTTCTTCGGCCTTTCGTCGGTAGGCGCAGATGCTGGATATGAGCATCTTTTCAACAGCGGAAAAGCCAGCGTTGGCGGTACTTACAGCTATGTGAACCTGCAGCCCTATTATGACCTGGTACCACAAAACCGAAATTTTGAAACCGGACCTGAATTGCATAACGGTGACTTGAATTTCCGGCTGAAGACCAGTGAAACCGGTATGTTGAAGTTCTATACTAATCTTTCCACGTCGCGGATTGGCCTGAGTGACCCCGATATAGACAGTGCCACACTTATGCAGGATTTCCACCTGGATAACCGGTACCTGTATTCAAACCTGAACTACCGGGAATATCTGGGAGATGACTGGAAACTAACGGCCGGCCTTGGCTACAGCATCAACGACAATGACATTACTCACACACTGCACAATAAAGAAGGGCGGCCGGTGACCGTGTCCCGGCCCCCTTTTAACAACAAAAATTTTAATGTCGGCAATCGCTCAAACCTGGCTCAGGGACGGGTGGTTTTGGAGCGTTTCCTCTCCGGTCAGCATGCCTTCCGTTTCGGAGGAGAATACCTATACGGTTATGAAAAAAGCCGATTTAGCGACAGTGAGGATGCCTTCGATGACAACTTCAATGAGCATTTCAAGGCGCTGTTCGCCGAAGCGGATATTTACCTGAGCACGAGGCTCGCTGCCCGGGTGGGCGCCCGTTTCGAACATTCTTCCTTGCTTGGCGAGGCAAACATAGCGCCCCGTGCCAGCCTGGCTTATCAATTTCCTGACAAAGGTCAGGTAAGCATGGCTTACGGTATTTACTATCAAAAACCTGAACCGGAATACTTGTTCAGGACAAGGGCTGGTCATGATGGCACAGGGGCATCGGCGGGTAATTTTCCCGGATACGCACGCGCTTCGCACTATATCTTGAACTACCAGGAGATCAGCGGGCTGAGAATCCTACGAATAGAAGCTTTTTACAAGGAATACAATCAATTGCTGAAGACCATGCCGGCGCTCAGCAGCAGCGGCGAGGGCTTTGCCAAAGGAATTGAGTTATTCTGGCGAGACCGTGGGGCCATCCCGAATCTGGATTATTGGCTGTCTTACTCGTACCTGGATACGGAACGGGAATACCTGAACTTCCCCCGCACCATCCAACCTGACTTTGCAACACCACATACGGCTTCCCTGGTCATCAAAAAGACGATCCCCGCCTGGCAATCAACCCTTGGCGCCACTTATTCATTTGCCACCGGACGCCCTTATTACGATATCCGGGAGAATGCCGATGGCCAGCCAGCCATCTATGACCAGGGAGAAACCATCAATTACAATAGCCTGGGGCTTAGCTTCAGTCACCTGACCAGCTTGTTCAAAAACGATTTCTCCGTGATTGTCCTGGGCATCAACAACATCCTTGGGGCTGACCAGGTATTTGGATATAATTACAGCTACGATGGCAGCCGGAAAACGGCCATTACCCCACCTGCCGAACGGTTCTTCTTCCTTGGGCTCTTCATGAGCTTTGGCGTGGACCGCACAGACGATTTTATTGACAGCACGATAAATTAACACGCTGTGCCTGCACAGCACAAAACCAAAATCAGATGAACAGATCATTTTTAACCACTGCATTAATCGCCACGCTGCTTGTAACAGTCATTCAGCCGGCCAGGTCGCAGGACGACCGTTACCAGCAGGCCATGAAAAAGAATCTGGCCACCCTCGACACCACCCAAAGCGTTGCCGGTCTTCAGACACTTGGAAACACCTTTACCCGTATAGCCAACGCGGAGAAAGATAAATGGCTCCCTTATTACTACGCCGCCTACAGCCAGGTGATGCAGGCTTTTATGGACCAAAAAGATAAAGATTTCATGCAGGAAAAGGCAGATGAAGCTGAGAAACTGATCACCAAAGCCGATGAACTAAGCCCCGATAATGCCGAAATCCGCTGTATTCAAAGTCTGATCCTCAGCGCCCGGATCTCGGTAAACCCGGCTATTTACGGGGTCGTTTACGGTCCCAAATCAGGCGAATTGCTTCAGGAAGCCATCAAACTTGATTCCGACAATCCCCGACCCCACCTGCTTATGGGACAATCTCTATTCTATACCCCTCCCATGTTCGGCGGCGGCAAAGAAAAGGCAAAACCATTTCTGGAAAACGCACTAAAAAAATTCGATACTTTCCAGCCTGAATCATCCATTCACCCTCATTGGGGCAAGGAGCTGGCCGGGCAGTTGCTAAAACAGACGAATGATTGATTAACAGGAAGATTACCGAAACGCCATCCCGTCCGGGGTGCCCCCTGCCGGGATGGTTCCGGTGACCTCGAGCGTACCCATGTCGATCACGGAAATATTATCACCTTCGGTGTTGGCCACGTAAGCTTGTTTACCGTCAGGACGAATCAGTACCCCTACGGGACCGGCGCCTGCCTGAATGCTTTTGATGGCCTTGCGGCTGGCTACATCGAAAACGACTATTTCGCCGGCTTGCATACAGGCTACAAGCGCGTATTTGCCATCAGGCGTAATCTTTACCCGGATTGGCAAGCCATCTGCCGGGAGTGTCTCCACGATCTCGTTACTACCAGCGTCAATGATGGCCACGGAGCCGGAACGGGCCGATACCCAGATTTCTTTTCCGTCAGGGCTTACATCAATCCCTTCAGTACCATCGCCGGTTGCAAGGGTTTTAACAACCTTCCCTGCTCCCAGATCAATGACGGTGGTGCTGGCATTCCCCAGATTGGCCGCATAGGCGGTATTGCCGTCTCCGCCCAGGACCACCATATGGGTTCCGTTCTGACCGGTTTCAAATACGCGGGTGATGTTGTCGGTGGCTACCTCGATCTCCAAAACAGCACGCCGGCTGCCTTCGGTAGTAACGTACAGGAATTCTCCGTCATCGCTTACGTCCAAACCATGCGGCTTGCCATATTCGGAGAGATCAATGCGACGGACTTCCTCCAGCTTGCCCATATCAATTACCGAAAGGGAATTACCAGACATATTCGCGGTATAGGCCCATGCGCCATCGGGAGTTACAACCGCTTCGTGCGGGTCCTCTCCGGTGGTGGTACTATCGATCAGTTCAAGGGTTTCGGTGTTGATAAAATACAGGGTGGCATCAGCTTTATTAGCCACCAGCAACATACCGGCATCACTGCCGCCGGCAGTATGCCCATTGGCGGTCGAATCTTTCGAATTCGCTGAGCGTTGCGGATTACCACAGCTCCAGGCGATCGTACTTAGAAAAAGAAGGGATAAGCAAAGGCGTTTCATGAGCGAAAGGGTTTGGCGATCGGGATCCATTTGTATATAGTCCTTATGTAAATATCCAAATAATCTGCCGGATAAACAAAAAAGGTCATGGAGTCACCTGCTGCATCAGCAGTGCACAAAGATACCCGCCGTAAGTTCCCAGCGCATAGCCTAACACGGCCAGCAACACGCCTACCGGAGCAAGTGAAGGATGAAAGGCAGCTGCCACAATGGGTGCGGACGCAGCGCCACCGACGTTCGCCTGGCTTCCCACTGCCAGGAAAAAGAAAGGAGCCTTGATCAGCCGGCCCACCGTGAAGAGGAGCAGCCCATGAATGCCTATCCAGATCAGGCCTACCAGAAACAATCCCGGATTTTCAAAGACCGCCAGCACATTCATCTGCATCCCAATGGTTGCCACCAGCACATACAGGAAAACGCTGCCGATGCGCGAGGCTCCGACACCTTCCAGATTCCGGGCACGGGTACCCGAAAGGATCATTCCAATGGTTGTGGCCATCACTACCAGCCAGAAAAAGCCGGAAGTCAGGCTGAATTGTTCCAGCCAGGGGGCGTGGACGGCCAGCCAGGGGGCAATCAAGTCAGCCAGCAGATGCGATAGTCCGGTTGCTCCCAGGGCAATCCCGATGATGATCATGGTATCATTCAGCTTCGGCACCCTGGTGATGCTTTGCTGATAATCTTCCATTTTTTGTTTCAAATCATTTACAGCGGAAGCATCGGCCCGGAAGAACCGGTCCATCTTACCGGAAATACCCGCTCCGTATAACAAAAACGCCAGCCAAATATTAGCAACGATCACATCAACGGCGATCATGGCCGAAAAAAGATCAGGGCTGGGCTCAAATACACGGTACATGGCCGCCTGATTGGCTCCGCCACCTATCCAGCTTCCGGCAACAGTCGAAAGTCCTCTCCATACTGCATCAGGACCGGCGCCGCCAACCGTTTCGGGGGAGAAAACCGATACCAGCAGCACGGCTAGCGGGCCTCCAATGATAATTCCAACGGTCCCGGTAATGAACATCAGACCGGCTTTACGACGTAGTTTCCATATTTCCCTCAGATCCAGGCTCAGGGTGAACAGGACAAGGCTGGCTGGCAGGAGGTAATTCGAGGCCATTTTATAAAGACCCGATTGGGACCCCGAGATAATATTCATTGAATTAAGGACACTTGGCAGAAAATAACAAAGCAATTGGGAAGGTACCACCGCGTAGAACTTCCTGAAGTAGGGCCGCTGACTGGCCGAGGTCTTGAATACAAGAGCCAGAATGATGACCAGAATGCCCAGAACCACAGCATCATTGGTAATAAGCGGTGCTTTCGCGGGAATATCCTCCATAACAGGTTGGTTAAATGTCCCAAAATACAAAAATTCTTTTAACGCAATTCCTATCTTCGTATCATATGGTAACCGGCGCTCCGCTACTACTCATTATTTCCCTTGCAATACTATTTATTGTATTGGCTTCTTCGGTTGGAAAGCTGCATCCATTCTTAACCTTGATCCTGGCAGCGCTGGGGGTTGGTTTTGCGGTGGGGATGCCGGCCGGAAATCTGCTGGAAACATTGACGACGGGTTTTGGGAGTATAACAGCCAGTATCGGGCTTGTCATCGTCTTTGGCACTGTAATCGGGGTTGCTTTGGAGGAATCCGGAGCAGCGGCGCTCATTGCCCACCGTCTGGTTAAGGCCTTCGGCCCGAAAAGGATCATTCTGGCCATGGGCTGCATCGGCGGGTTTGTGGGCATTCCGGTTTTCTGCGATTCCGGTTTCATTATTCTGTCAAGACTGGTCCGGAAGCTGGCACAGCAAACCGGAAAAAGCCCGGTGAGCATCTGCATCGCCATGGCAGGTGGACTTTATACAACACATGTGCTGGTTCCCCCAACCCCGGGGCCTCTGGCGGCCGCTGCGGCTTACAGCGCCGAACAATACCTGGGAGCGGTGATACTGACAGGTCTGATCCTTTCGGTTCCGGGCATACTCACCGGATATTGGTGGGCGGTCCGCGCCGGAAGAAGATCCCCGGTAGATCCTGAATCTTCGCACGATGCCCAACAGGTGGAACGGGAAAATGCAAACACATCGGTGAATCCGGCGGCCACCTCTGAAACAGGCACCGGGCAATCCCTTTCTTTGCTTCTCTCGTTGTTGCCGCTGGTATTGCCGGTATTGCTGATCGCGGGAGGGTCGGTAGCGGCACTCATGGAGGCTCCTTCCTGGATTCTTTTTATTTGCAAACCGGTCATTGCTTTGCTGGCTGGTGTATTTGCTTCATTCCTTCTGCTTAAAAGCACCAGGAATCGCAGGCAGGAACAATGGATTGAAAAGGCGCTGATCCAGGCCGGCCCTATTATTCTCATTACTGCAGCCGGAGGGGCCTTTGGTGCGGTATTGAAAGCAACCCCGCTTAACTTGCTGTTCGAGTCATGGATCAGCGGCCAGGATGTTTCCGGAATCTGGTTACTACCACTTGTGTTTTTGCTGGCAGCGGGTCTGAAGACCTCTCAGGGATCATCCACCGCCGCCATCATTGTGAGTGCATCCCTGATTGCGCCTTTTTTACCCGCACTTGGTTTCAACAGCGCCGTGGAACTGGGAATTCTGGTCTCGGTAACGGGAGCAGGCAGCATGGTGGTTTCCCATACGAATGACTCCTATTTCTGGGTGGTGTCTCAGTTTGGAGGGATGAGTATGCAGCAAACCCTGCGCACGTTCACCGTGGCCACGTTGCTGCAGGGAATGGCCGTTCTTATCAGCGCCATGGTACTACTGGCCCTTTTGGGCGGGTGACCCTTTATTCAATCAGCACCAGCAGCATATCCATGACATTGGTCTGAGTAGGTCCGGTATGGATATGCCCTCCGGTTTGCTCAAAGAAATGATAGGAATCGTAGTTGTTTAAGAAGTTTCCGGGACGAAGTCCGGATTCCCTGGCACGCGCCACCGTCCCTGCATCCACCACTGCCCCCGCCATATCGGTAGGGCCGTCCGTACCATCGGTACCCGCAGCAAGCAGGGTAATGCCCGGATGAACTTCAAGAGCAATTGCCGCAGCCAAAGCCAGATGCTGATTACGTCCGCCCAGACCATCGCCAAGAACCTTTACGGTGCTCTCTCCGCCAAGCAACAGGCAGGCAGGTCTCTCTCCCTGATAATCCAACGCTTCCTTCACCAGGTAAACGGCCAGATCTTCGGCAGGACCGACAGCTTCCGTGCCCAGCACCCTGGCATGATACCCCAGCTCAAAGGCTTTTTCAGCAGCAGCAGCCAGGGCAGTCCGGTTGTTTCCCATGATATGGGTACGGACATTTGCAAAAAAATCGTCACCCGGCTTGGGTGTTTCCGGGACCTGTCCGAGACGGCCTTTTTCCAGCCTGCGCCGGATTGCTGATGGAATTCTTTGCGCCAGATCATAACGTTCGATCACCTGCCAGGCATCTTCAAAAGTACTTGCGTCTGCAGTAACAGGACCAGATGCGATGGTGCCTGGATCGTCTCCCACAACATCAGAAATGAGCAGGGCCATCACCCGGGCCGGTTCTGCACGACGGGCCAGCTGCCCCCCCTTTAATGTAGAAAGATGTTTCCTGACCGTATTTATTTCGGCAATATCCGCTCCTGATCGAAGCAGCAGCCCGGATGTTTCCTGTAATTCTTTCAAGGTAATTCCTTCAGGGCAATCGGCAATCAGGGCTGACGCGCCGCCCGAAAACAGGCAAATGACCAGATCCTTTTTGCCGGCCTGATCCGCCAGGGCGCCGATTGCCTCAGCCGCCTTCAGCCCCTGCTCGTCGGGAACCGGATGTGCTGCAGATATTTGTCTGATCATTCTGAGGGGAAGCCCATGGCCGTGTTTTACCGCGATGACTCCGCCACTGATACGATCACCCAGCATTTTTTCCAGCGACCAGGCCATCGCCGCAGTGGCTTTCCCGGCGCCGGTAACATAAATATGATCGAATGTGCCGGAGGGTATAGCCACCTCTTTCCGGATGAGTTGCTCTGGCTGAACGGCATGAACACCTTCCCGGAAAATTACTTCGGCAGCGGCACGACCTTTCATAAGCGAATTTAGTTTCCCTGCTCCACCGGAAGCTCCGGTTCAGTTTGCATTTCGGCAACCGGAGTTATTTCGTCAGGGTGGGCACGGGCCAGAATGGAAACGGGTTTTCCAATGGTTTTGTATGTACCTACCCCCTGCAAAACCGAGGCATATTGTTCGTCTTTCCCCAATATTTCCACTGCCCTTTTGATATCCTGATCGTATTTGATCGAAGAAAGGATACGACCTTCCTGGAAATAGTAACGGGAAACAATCTCATTCTCCAGCAATCGCGTAATCTCGGGTTTGAATTTGATCAGGTCTTCTGACTTGTTATGCTGCAGCTTCTTCAGCAGCGCATTGTATTCCGCCTCTACATCCCCGAACCGTTTCTCCTTGCCGGTCACCTCCCGAAGACGATCCATAATTTGTTCACTGCTGGTTCTGTAGTCAAAGTCCTTTTTATCCAGCCAACTCACGAAATCCCCGTAAAGCTCGTCCGATACTGCAAAGGAACCTACCGGGGGAATACGGTTATGCCGATTCCTGAATTCAGTAGCGTAGTCAAAATGATAGAGATTGTTCATGATGCTGTAGGTCACATTACTGAACCGTTCCGCATCTGTAGGAATATCCGGGTAAATGCCACTGCCATCGTAAACCAAACGCCCGTTAACGGTATGGAACTCCGAAATAAGTGAATCGGCAACGCGCAAAGCGCTCCCATCAACACTGCGGTGAGCATAATCCAATGCCTGAATACACCTTCCGCTGGGTGTATAATACTTGGCAATGGTCATTTTCAACAAGGTATTGTAGGGCATTCTCAGTGTCTGTTGTACCAGCCCCTTCCCGAAAGTCCTTTGTCCGATGATAACGGCCCGGTCAAAATCCTGGAAAGCGCCCGCCACAATCTCTGAGGCGGAAGCCGTATTCTTATCCACCAGAACGACCAGGGGTATATTCCGGTCCAGCGACCGTCCTGTTGCCCGATAAACGATCATGTTGTCACTGTCCCTGCCCCGTTGTGTGACCACGGTATCCCCGTTGTCGATAAAAAAGCCAACAATCTTAACTGCCTCCTGAAGAATGCCGCCACCATTGCCACGCAGGTCCAGGACCAACGAGCGGATTTCTTCTTCCTTTTTCAAGGTAAGAAACGCTTCCCTGACCTCATCCGAAGCATCTTCCAGGAATTTATCCAGCTTGATATAACCGGTATTCCCGGACACTGTACCGAAATAGGATACATTCCGGAAACGGATATCTCCACGTTGTATATTCTTCGAGATCAGCTTTTCCTGGCCGGGACGGCGGACAATCAGGTCCAGGGCGGAATTCCGGGGACCTTTTAGCAGCTCGCTTACATCCTCGGAATCTTTCCCGGGAACCGGGACCCCGTCAATTTCCAGTAATTCGTCGCCGGCACTTAAACCGGCATTCCAGGCGGGGAACCCTTCGTAGATTTCTGAAATATAGACACTTTCATTGCGGGTCATGATCAGCGCCCCGATGCCCCCGTATTCCGTACTCACATAGTTCAGCTTGAACTCATCGATATCCGACTCCGGAATAAACTCCGTGTAAGGGTCCAGCGATGACAGCATCCCGTCAATCCCTTTCTGCATCACCGTTCCCGCCTCAACTTCATCGACATAATTCATGTTGATCTCCCGGTAGATCGAGGTAAGAATGTCCAGGTTTTTAGATACATCAAACAGATCATCCGCCGCACGGAAAGAAAAGAACAATGCAACGCTGCATAATAAAGCGCCTCCCGCTATCCGCCACCACATGGCCCGTTTTTGATCTTTCATGGTTTTATTCGATTGTGACCGTAAGCCCTTCCAGCTTCAGAATATTATAGTATTCGACCAGATCCGTCTTACTCCCTTCCATAATGGTACATTTTCCCTTATTATGCACAATATGGGCTATTTCTTCGGCTTCGGCAGCGGACTTTTTGATGTATTTCATCATGCAGTTGATCACGTGTTCAAAGGTATTATGATCATCGTTCCAAAGCACCAATGCGTTCTGATTCCCTGTTGCAACCGCTGTTTCCTCTTTTTCAACGACTTCCGGTTCCGGCAACTCCTGTGCGAGCACAGGTTCCATACACTTCATAATCGGTTGTTGTTTAAATTCACCTGCATTTTCCGAATCATAAAGACCAGTTCGGCACGCTGAAGGCCGGTTAATTCCTGCAGGGTATTTACCAGGCCCTCTTCACCACCCTGGCTGAAATTCAACTGTTCGGCCCGGATATGATTGAACCTTCTCAGGATCTTAGCCCGGATGCGTTCCCAGCCTTCGTTAATTACCAGTTCTTCCATTAAACTCCTATAATCAAGTTGCGTGTATTGCAAAAGTACCGAACAAAAACCAAAATCAAAAAATCACCCGCTGTGGCACAAGATTTGTTTTGGGTAGGTTATGAAAACGTTGATATACACCAGAACAATTGCAATTGCCCTGGCAGTAGCGGTATCATCAGCAACGCTGACCGGCTGCAAGAGCATGACTAAGACGCAGAAAGGCGTCGGAATAGGTGCCGCCGCAGGTGGTGCGCTGGGCGCACTGATTGGTAAAAAAGCTGGCAATACTGCTGCGGGTGCCATCATTGGTGCTGCGGTAGGTGGTACGGCCGGTGGTTTTATTGGCAAATACATGGAGCGTCAGGCCGAAGAAATCGAGCAGGAAGTACCGGGGGCCACCGTGGAACAATACGGGGAAGGCCTGGTCGTACAGTTCGATTCAAAGGTTTTATTTGATTTCGACAGCTACTCGCTTCGTGCCGAATCCAAAGATGCCATTTCCCAGCTTGCCGAGGTGTTAAATAAATATGACAGCACCGAGGTTGTGGTGGAAGGACATACCGATAATGTCGGTACCGACTCCTATAACCTGAAGCTGTCCAAACAACGGGCAAGGGCTGTGGAAGATTATGCACTTTCGCTGGGTGTTGACCCCGGGCGTCTTACCTCAAAGGGGTATGGCGAAGTTCAGCCGATCGCGTCCAATGAAACCGAAACGGGCAGGCAGGATAACCGCCGCGTGCAATTCGTGATCGTTGCCAACGAAGCACTCAAGAAGGAAGCGGAAGAACAAGCGTCTATGTAAGGATGCGCCCAAAGCTGATACCAGTACTTTTTATATGTATGGCGTGCCTGGGAGGGAATGCCTGCAAAAGCAAAAAACAAACGGAAAGCTTCCCGACCTGGCGGGAAGCTTTTTCCAATAATCCATCCGTGGATTCACAGTTGACCGATCTCCGGAGACTATTCCCGGAAGCGGAAGTCAAGCTTGTGCCCAAAGGCATCCGGTTAACACTTGCTTCCGGAATTCTCTTTGCGGTCAACTCAAGCGATTTATCTGCCGCCGCCCGGAAACAACTGGAGAAACTCACCGGAACACTCCTGAAATATCCCGGCAGCAGCATTCTGATTGAAGGACATACCGACATCACCGGAAGCACCGGTTATAATAAAACCCTTTCTGATAAAAGAGCAGTTTCCGTCAGGGATTTCCTGGTAAGCCAGGGGGTGGATGCAGACAGAATTACGGCAACCGGATACGGAGAGGAGCGTCCCGCAGCTACCAATAGTACTGCGCGGGGACAGGAAAAAAACCGCCGCGTAGAGCTCTATATTCATCCATAAAAACCATCAGATTGCTTTTTTCAACTCGAAACTTTTTAGTAGATTTGAAACAGCTGACTTATAAGAATTAAACTAATTAAATAATCACAAAAGCATGAAAAAGCCAGGTATCATTCTCGCTGTAACCCTTTTCGTATTTTCAGGCAGCAACGCAGTTGCCCAGAACGCTGTCAAAGAGATCAAGCTGGACAAGAGCCCGCTGGATATTTCCTATTTCAAGCATGACGAAAAACCCTTGGCCAAAGTGCAATACGCCAGACCGGCCAGGAACGGACGGAAAGTCTTCGGCGAGTTGGAAAAATATGGCAAGGTATGGAGAACAGGAGCAAACGAAAGTACCGAGATCCGGTTTTACACCGATGCTACTTTCGGGGGGAAACAAATCCCTGCCGGCACTTATTCCCTTTTCACCATCCCAAATGAAGGTAACTGGACTGTAATTATTAATAGTGCCACCGATGGATGGGGAGCCTATTCGTACGACCAGGGAAAGGATGTGGCGCGCGTGGAGGTGCCTGCACAACGAACGTCGGGAACTGTTGAGCGATTAACGATCTATTTCGAAGGAGAAGATCCTGCGAAGACCAATCTGGTGATCGCCTGGGATGACACCATGGTCAGTGTCTCCATCTCGTTCAATTAAAAGATTGACCACCAATATCTTACAGCCGGAAAGGAAACACTTCCCTTTCCGGCTGTATCGTTTATATGGATGGTATATTTTAGTGCTACCTGTAACGGAGCAGTTTCGAA